>JAGGWA010000161.1 GCA_021157745.1 Thermoplasmata archaeon | reverse complement strand
TAAGATTGCTGAAAGAAAAAATTGAAAAGCAGTATTATGAGGGGAAAAAGGAATACTGGCAGCTTTTATGGAAAAGTGAGGAAAAGGAGCCAGTATGGAATGGGGATCCTTCTGAAGAAATGCAGAAACGGGGATGGATAAAGCTGCTCGGCAAGGGAAAATGGTTTTACATGCCGCCTGCGGCTGCCATCATGCGGGCGATGGAAAAAATTGCTTTGGAGGAAGTTGTTTTGCCGCTTGGCTTTAAAGAAGTTATAGAGCCGATGCATGTCTCGTTTGATACATGGCTTAAAACAGGACACCTTGAGGGCATGCCAGGCGAGATTTATTACATTTGCGAGCCAAAAAGCAGGGACGAGCAACAATGGGAGCATTTCATTGATCTGGTTAAGATAACGAAGGAAGTGCCAACAGATGAGCTATTGAAAAACCTCAAGCCGCCAAAAGAAGGTGTTGTATATGCACAGTGTCCAAATATATATGCCTCTTTAGCAGGAAAAACGATTGGCGAAGATGCTTTGCCATTGCTTTTGTTCGAGCATAGCGTGCCATCTGATAGATACGAAGCTGGAGGAAAGCATGGAATAGAGCGTGTTGATGAATTTCATCGAATTGAAATTGTGTATATTGGCACGAAAGAGCAATTGCTTGAATTGAGAGAAAAACTCATAGCACGCTATAAACATGTTTTCAACGATATTCTTGATTTGGAATGGAGAATGGCAAAAGTAACGCCATTCTACATGCAGCAGGCTGGCATCGTGGGCATGGAAGAAGAAGAGGCAAAGGGCACAATAGATTTCGAGGCATGGCTTCCTTACAGAGGGGATAGAAGCAAGGAATGGCTCGAATTTCAGAATATTTCAATAGTTGGCGAGAAATATACGAAAGCATTCAATATAAAAGGGCAGCGCAGCACATTGTGGAGCGGATGCTCTGGAATAGGCCTGGAAAGATGGATGGTATCTTTCCTTGCTCAGAAAGGGCTTGAGCCGGAAAACTGGCCAAAAAGCTTTAAAAAATATTTGGCAGAGCTTCCAGAAATGCCGAAATTTTTATAAAGCATGGCAGTTATTGCAGCGATAAATGAATAACCATGAATTTTACGGAGGGGCAAAAGAAACATGATATGGATATTAGTTGTTATTTTAATAGTCATTTTGGTTTTATTTTCAGCATTTTTTGCAAGTGCTGAGATGGCTTTCGTTTCAGCTGATCGCATAGCCATAGAAGAGAGAGCGTTGAATGGCGACAAAAATGCAAAAATTTTGAGAAGCCTGCTTGAAAAACCAGATGAAGTTATAAGTGCAATAGTTGTTGGAAATAACATCGTCAACATTTCAGCAAGCATTCTGGCTGGAAGTTTAGCCATTCACATTTTTGGTAATGCTGGCGTTGGAATTGCAACGGCGATTATGACATTGCTTATCATAATATTCGGAGAAGCAACTCCAAAATCTTTTGGTATAAATAATACAGATTTTGCATTAAGAATATCCAAATATTTATGGGCTACGAGAAAAATATTTTATCCAGTTGCAAAAGCATTCTCATATATATCGAATGCCATTGTTTCTGCTTTAGGAAAAAAGGAAGGAAGAAAGGCAATTGTAACTGAAAATGAAATAAAGGCAATGCTTGATTTAGGCGTAAAATATGGAACAATAGAAAAAGATGAGAAGGAACTTGTCGAAGAAGTCTTTGATTTCGATGAAACAAGAGCTATAGAAGTGTATGTTCCAAGAGAAAAAATGGTCTGTTTGCACGAGGATGATACAATAGAAGAACTTATAAAAAAAGCAGTGGAAACAGGCTATTCAAGATTTCCAGTTTATAGAGACAATTTAGATGACATAGTTGGAATGGTTCATGTTAAGGATGCTCTGCTTAAAGATGGAAAAATGAAGGTGAAGGAGATAATGAGGGATATTCTGAAAATAAATCCTGGAATGAAAATAGATGATGTTTTAAGGGAAATGCAGAGAAGGAAGGTTCATATGGCAATAATACAGTCAAAGGAAGGAAGGACGCTTGGCATAGTGACGCTTGAAGATTTAATAGAAGAGCTATTTGGAGAGATTGTTGATGAGCATGATGTAAAATGAAGGTTGGATGCTTGATTTCTGGAGGGAAGGATTCATTGTATGCATGCTATATAGCAAAGCAATGGGGATGGGAAATAAGTCATTTGATTGCCATTGCTCCGAAAAAATTATCATGGATGTATCATGGTGAGAACGTTCACCTCATACCAATGATTGCGGAAAGCATTGGCCTGCCATTGCTCATGAAAGAAAGCGACGCAGAAAAGGAAAGGGAGTTGGAAGATTTAAAAGAGCTGATCTTAAAAGCGGGCATCGATGCCATTGTTAGCGGGGCAATAGCAAGCGAGTATCAAAGAACGAGAATAGAAAAAATATGTCATGAGGCGAGAGTAAAATCCTTCATGCCATTATGGCATAAAAACCAGAAGCAATTGCTGAAAGAAATGATTGATGCAGGCTTTGTTATTGTCATTGATGCCATAGCAGCTGAAGGATTGGATGAAAATTTTCTTGGAAGGGTTATAGATGGCGATGTATTTAAAAAGCTGGAGAAGGTAGCGGATAAATATAAAATAAATATGGGGGGCGAGGGCGGCGAGTATGAAACGCTCGTTTTGGATTGCCCCATGTACAAGAAGAGGATTGAGATTTTGGAAGCAGAGAAAAAATGGAATGGTATGAGAGGAATTTTTGAGATTAGAAAAGCCAGACTTGTTGATAAATGAATTTGCATACCACTATTGCCATACCTGCATCCTCACATATTCCTTTCCAAGCAATGGATAGAATACAGGAATGGAAAGTTTAATGAAATTTTCTTTGCCCGTAACAATTGCCTTTGCTTCATTTTGCAATGCTATTTTTTCTGCTTCATGCATGCCGTTGCAATAAAATATGGTGTGGCGGCGCCATTTCATCATTTCTTTTATTTCTCTTTCAAAATCTTTTGCCAAAGCAAAATCAACATGGCAACCACGCCTCACCATAAGCCATGCTGCCTTTAAATCCTCATCGCCTTCTATAAATGCGAGGACTTTTCCTTGACTTCCGTAAGGCATGCCCCCTATTCCGTCGATAATTTTATCAAAAATGAATGCATGCCGTTGCCTTATCTCAATGAAAATTTCATGCATCGGGTTTTCCAAATCAACTTTTGCCTTCCTTTTTATTCTTATTGCATCTCCAACGATTGTTGCAACATCTCTACTTGTATATCCATGTTTTCCTGCCTTCCTAACACGTAATGCAAAACTTTCATTTTCTTTTATAAATGAAGAATATCCCAGGGCTTTTTCAGTTATTTCATCTATGCCAACGCCTGTCATCGCTACGGGAGAAAATGACCTAACTCCTCCGATTCTTTTCAGAATTTCCTCAATGAATTTTTCACCCTCTATAACAATCCTTCCATCTATCTTTTTAATACTCGCCTCCATTCCATAATATTTGCATGCATTTTTGATGTCATTTATAAGAAAATTTTCAAGCATTGTCCTTACACGCTTGCTTTTAAGTCCTATTTCAGAGTAACGAATCAAATAAAGCATAATGCAAAAAATTATTAGGGTAATAAATATTTATATGCAATGAAATTGTTGCTTGCTTTAGCAATCGCCATGCTACTTTTCGTTCCTTTCACCAATGCATGCAAGGATATTATTGTTACAAACAACGCAACAAAAGGAGACTACAACCTTTTGATGAAGGTTCGCGATCCTTCTCGTCCAGGCTTGCAAGTTCTATTCATTGCCGATAAAGGATATGAATATTCATATCACAATCCATGGAAAAACGAGCCGTGGATATTCCGCTTGAGCCACAAAATAATAGGAGCAGCAACCCAAGGCGACACGCCACCGAATATGATAAAGGCTGGCATGATGATGAGTGATGCTGGAATTGCCTATGGAGATGCTGACTCACCCACGTTGTACATAAATCCAACCCACCATGCATGGGATGATTTCGACTGGCTTCTGTATGCTGCAGAGAATGCAAGCAATGAGGACGAAGCCATACAGAGATTGAAACAAGTTTCAGATATGCATGCTCCTGGTGTAGGAGAAAATTTGTTTGTTGTGGGGCCGAGAAAAGCTTATGCAGCTGAAGGTGATGCTTTCCATTTTGTTTATCGTGAAGTAAGCGGAATAGAAGTGCAGTCAAACTATCCCAAAATGCTCTGGAAGAGCAGGGTGAATAAAAAAATAATTGCGTCTTCCTTCGATGCAATTTACGAGGGCTATGTAAAGAAATGGCAGGTTGTCAGGCTTGGTGGGCTTGCAGGCTTCAGAATAACTAAAATAGGAACAAATTGGATTATGGCTCGTGCCATTCCATTCGGAGAAAAAATAAAAATCGGTGAAGGAGAAGGAGCGAAGATAGGAAATTTTTGGGTTCAGCTTATCGAATGCGAAGGCAAGAGAGCGAAGATAAGGGCATGCTATGAATATTATGAATGGGAAAATGAAATAAAAAGAAGGCTTAACACAAGCGTTGGTGTGCAGGAATTGATGAATATATCACGCCTCACCATCGATGACTTGCATGGGCTTCGAGGAATGGCTGAAGGAAGCGAAAAGGCAACGATGATTTTTAAAATACCTCTGCAAGACTATGAAGAGCTCACCATGGCATGGTTTGCCCCAGATGCTATAGCAAGCATTTACATTCCAGTCCATATTGCAGACTCTGATATATACAACGCGTATGAAAATGGAGAGGCAGCTCAGCTCGCCGTTACAATGCTCCAAAAATTTGGTTCTTTCGATTTCAGCAGGGTGGAAAGAGTATTCATAAATGAAAATGATAGAGTAGAAAAAATTGCATTGAAAAACCCAGACCGAATTTTGACCGCATCCGACACAAGCATGCAGGCGCAGGCGGTGATGATAGAAAAAGCTGTTCTATCAATGCCTGAGGAAAAAATAAACAAATTCATTTCCTTAGGGGAAGAAATTTATTATGAAACGATAGAAAACATGGAAAAAAATCTGGGAAAAATGGATGCATCACTTAAAAAGACTGTAACAAACATTGCATTAAAAATGTGTGAAGCGAGGGTTCAGATAGAAAAAATTGCAAATGGGAGCGATTACACAATGCAGTATGAAAGAGCAAAAAAACTTGCACAGAGAGGAAAATACCAGGAAAGCTTTGATTTGATTAAAAGCATCTTTTCAAAGACCGATGAAAGTCTTTTTGGGATAAAGCATGAGAAGAAAAGCAGAAATGATATTACAGCAATTGCTTTAATGACGATTGCTGTTCTTTTCATGGCTATGATTTATATAAAGAGAAGGAGATGAATTT
>JAGGWA010000151.1 GCA_021157745.1 Thermoplasmata archaeon | reverse complement strand
CCTCTTTACATCAATGCAAGTGACGATGGAGCAGGAATAAAAGAAATACATTATATCATAGATGGAGTTGAGCACGTAGCATATGAAAATGTTGTTACAAATATAGTAGGCAATGATGGATGGTATACAATAGAATATTACAGCATTGACAATGTTAGAAATGAAGAGGAACATCATGTTGTAACATATTATCTGGATAATACTCCGCCAACCACAACCATCATTTTGAATCCTTCTTCGCCAGATGGAGAAAATGGATGGTATAGAAGCAATGTCACTGTAAGCTTTTCATCAAATGATGTAACTGGAGTTAGCAAAATATATTACAAAATAGATAATTCAGCATGGAATGTTTACTCACATCCCATCTTGCTTGAGGGAAATATCTACCATGTTTATTATTATGCTATCGATAGCGTAGGTAATAGCGAGGTAGTCCACTATAGGGAAATAAAAATAGATTTCACGCCACCTGCTGCGCGATTTGTGGCTGCGCCACCGCACCTTGGCAACAGCGGAGATGTTTATTTTGAATGGGAGAGCGATGATGCGGAAGCCATATATTCATACAAGCTGGAAAATTATTCGGAATGGAGTTCGTGGAGCTATGACAGAGATTGCAGATTTAGGCTGGGAGAAGGCAATTACACATTTAAACTGAGAGCTAAAGATGAAGCGGGAAATGAAGCCAGCATATCTTACAATTTCTCAATAAACTTTTCGTTGCTTGTGACGGCGTTTAATGCATATCCACGCAAAAATGAATGGATTGGACTAAATTCAAGCATTAATTTTACAATCAGGAGAGCGATCACATATTACCGCATCTGGCATAATGGCTGGAATCCAGCGCCAGGCACAGGCGAGGGCAAAGGCAATAACTTTACTTTGTATGATGAAAATTTCACATTGTGGAGCCTAGGATACAGAACAGAGGGCAAATATTATATAGAATTCTATAGCGTGGTGGGCGAGGTTATTGAGGAAACAAGAAATGAGAGCATTATGGTGGATAGAATACCTCCTACCGTGGCCATCCATTTTCCAGAAAATATTACATGCAAGCCAAACATTACATTGGAGATCAATGCTATCGATTCGAATGGAATCAAAAGCATAACACTCTATTATTCCTATTCAAAAAGCAAAAATTGGAGTGAGTGGAATGAAATGCAAAGCAACAAATTTAACTTCTCTGATGCGGGCTTCTATGCTTTCAAAGTAAAATGCGAAGATTATTTTGGAAATGCAAACTATTCAGATATTGTTGTAATCAAATTTTATGAGCCCGATTTGAACAACGATGGCATGGTTAACATATTTGACATTGTTGAACTCACTAACTATTGGGATAGCAATTCCTATATATATGATTTAAATGGCGATGGAAGAGTTGGATATGATGATGTTGCTCTCATTTTCAAGAGCTGGAAATAGCAACAAAAGCCAGTCCAAATAAAAAAATAGAAATTTATATAAAGAATGGACTTATTCTTCCTATAACCATGTTGGAAGCAAAATATGGGGGGAAAAAATGAGTAGAATAAAGTTTGTAAAGGAAAAAATTAATGGGAAAAAGGGTATGCTGATTGGGTTGATAGTAGCGACGGCAATAATCCTATCAGGAATCTCGCTGTTCTTGCCAGCAGAAGGACAAAATCCACCAATGGTTGAAATAATAGGTTATGTTTACTACCAAAACGGAACCAGAGCAGCGAATGCTTTTGTGAATATTACTGATGTAATAAATGGACACTATGGCACTAACTTTACGAATCAAAACGGATACTATCAAATATTCTTCAATGCGCCCAATACATCATCCGTTGATTTGGGCGATAAACTCGTAGTTTTTGCCAACGACTCATCTGGATTATATGGAAGCAACGATACACTGGTTGCTCCACAAAATGGCATCATATGGCTTAACATAACACTTGGAACTCCTGTAACGACAAAAACCCTCGTAGGGATGAAATGCCAAAATGGCTTATACATCACGCTTAACACCACATTTTATCTAAATGCTACTGATCCAAATGGAGATAATGTAAAGGCAGTATATTACCGCATCTGGCATAATGGCTGGAATCCAGCGCCAGGCACAGGCGAGGGCAAAGGCAATAACTTTACGAAAGTTGATGGCAATCGTACTTCATTCACATTATGGAGCTTAGGATACACTGAAGAAGGCACATATTATATCGAGTTCTATAGTGAGGATGATAATACTACAATGCCCGGCATTGAATACACGCACAATCAGACGCATATTGTTGATGAAACATTGCCAACAACCACATATTCATACGGAAATCCGAAAGTTGTAGATGGTCTGACAATTATAGGACCATATACACCATTTTATATAAATGCAAGTGATACTGGTTCAGGAGTGGGGGCCATTCGTTATACAATATGGCGCAACATGACCCATCCAGGAGACTGGGATTTTGTAGAGGAGAATACTATATACTACGACAACTCAAATGGACAGAATAGAACCGTTTCATTGCCTTTGTATTTTGACGAAGGCTGCTTTTATGAAGTAAAATGGCGTGTTTATGATTGTGTTGGTCATAAAACCGACGAATATACTGCAGAATTTGCAGTGGATGTCAAAGAGCCGGTTATTCATCTTGATATAGGAAAACCAAATTATACTGATGGAGATGGAAATCTGTGGATTAATTGTTCCACTCCAATATGGGTAAATGCTACAGATACAGGCTGCTCTTATATACGGGCAGGAGTAGAAGAGATAGTTATAGAGGTATTCTGGAATGAGACCAAAGGAGATTATTTCACTCGTAACTATACCATTATTGTTCATGATGGTGATCAAAATGATTCAAATCCAAATTATGGAGAGATTTCATATAAGTTAGTGCTTCCAGAGGAGTGCTTCCATGAGCCAGAATTCCATGCAATTGATTATGTCTGGAATGAATACTCGTTCAAGAAACAATTCTTCGTTGACTGCAAGCCTCCATGGATAAACAAGACAATACCGAAAATCGTGATTACCCAACAAACAGAGCATAACACTGCCTCGTATGCACTTGGACAATATGCATCAGAGTTTGATAACCAGAGCTTTATAGCTGAATGGAGTTATATTGATGCAGTCAGCCTTTATGTCTCCGGATACTTTGAGTCTGCCTATGCTGCATGGGTAGAAATTT
>JAGGWA010000102.1 GCA_021157745.1 Thermoplasmata archaeon | reverse complement strand
GGTAAGGAAAGCATGATATCGATAATAATTCCATATTTTAGCCCCAAAATGCTTGATGAAATCAAAAAAATTAGTGTGGAAAAGGAAATAATAGTGCCTGAAGTGGCATATAAAAATTACAGGGGTGTTAAAAAAATAAAAGCAAATGCACTTGAAGAATTCATTGAAAAAAGTTTTAAGGAATGCCAGGGTGAAGAAATTTTATTTCTTGGAGGTGTGGTTGATGCTAAAACAATAGAGAAGATGATCCAGGAAATAGATAGCGCGGATATCGTGTATTTAATAAGGAAAAAGAAATCCAGGCTGGCGAGACTCTTCATTCATCTCATATTGCCATCTTCACGCCTTTTTGAGGATCCTCTCACTCAAATTTTCATGATAAAAAAAGAAGTAATCAAAGATTGCTATATACAACCTGTGGAAAAAATGTTGATAGAGGTAATTGCTCGAGGAAATTATAAGAAGGTGAAGAAAATAGAATCGAATGCAGAAACAAAATTCAGCAGGAATTACAGGGGATATTCAAAATATGTTCTGAATCTTGCATGGCAGCAGGGTGAGCTTGCTCGTTTCATAAAATTTGGGCTCGTCGGATTGGCTAGTGCAATATTCAATGAAATTCTTCTATGGATTTTGCTTCCCGTCATGGATGTGCTGCTTGCTGGGCCGCTCGCCATAGAAGGTGGCACCATATTCGCTTTCATTTTCAATGATATATGGACATTTGGAGACAGAGGCAAAAGAACGATAAGGGGCTTTTTTGTCCGTATGGCAAAATATCATCTTTTTACACTTGTTGGTGTTATAATAAATTTGGTCACCCTCATCATTCTATCCAAATTCTTTGGAATAAATCCATTGACAGCAAATTTGACCGGAATGGCTCTCGCCTTCATATGGAATTTTTTGACCAACAATTTCATAGTGTGGTCTACTTAACGGGCCTTATGGCGCCGCAGGCCTCGCATTTGACCATGAGCGTCCTGTTTATTCTGACAAGCTTCGTATCGGGTCTTCCGCATTCATGGCACAAAACATATTTATTCACATACTTCTCTATCTTCTCCTGCACTTTCTTAGGCAAAATTCTACCCTGAAATATACCCCGCTCGCCATCTATATCGCCAGCTGTTCCGAGTTCTTTTAGCAAATATGAGAAAATATGATCCACATCCCTATTCACCTTATCTGCAATATCTGCGAGATTTCTCAAAATCGTTGTGTTTCCTTCATGAAATATTATACCTTTAGGCATTTCAAATCTTTCCTTAACTACAACATTCTCCGGCAATGACTCCAAAGCACGATGGAGCAGCATTTCATAGTCATATTTCCTGTCCATGGTCTTTGATAAAAGCATGGTATAAATAAATTGCTTTTAGCTACTCCTCATCAAATATAAACAGCTCCTCAATTGTTGTGTTCAATACTCTGGCCACTTTGTATGCCAATTTAAGAGATGGATTGTATTTTCCTTTCTCCAGAAAAACAATAGTTTCTCTTCTAACACCAACTTTTTTTGCCAACTCTTCTTGCGTCATATTGTATCTTGCTCTAAATTCCTTGATCCTCGTCTTCATATTAGTTCCTCTAAATTACAAAGCTTTCCTGTTGTAATAACTGTAGAACAGCAGATAAAGAACCAATAAGGCGCATGCTGAAAAAGCCAGTGTGTAACCTGCTTCCGCATGCTTGTTTAATGCTATCAATGTTGTGCCTATTAGTGCAGCGCTCGTTACAAAAACCTGATATATTCTTCTTGATGCTTTTTCACTTATTCTGTAGGTTCTTTCATCCTCCATAACCTCTTTAACGCCTCTCTTACCCAGTGCTATCAAACTTACTCCTATAACAAATGCAATTGCCGGCAATAATGCATTTCCTTTGGATACTCCATATCCAGCTGCTACTCCCATTATTGCACATATTGAGGCTGCATATATTGTAAATTTTTTCCGGTCCATTTTTCCACCTTTTTGTTATATTTTTCTAACATTATGTTAGATATACATAACACGAAAATATTTAAAGTTTTTCGTCTCTTCGTCTCTTCGGAGCGAGACCATCAACTTAGGAACAATTTTATTGGCTTCTCCTTTAATTTTTCTCATGAAGAAGGGATAGGAATAATTGAGAGAATAATAGAATGGATAGAAGAAAAGAAAATTTTTGTTAGAAAAAGTAATTAAATTTGGTCTGAGAAGTGCTATTGGAGAGACATTTGCTGGATTTATCCCATGATTAAATAATCAAAATCTCCCTCTCCAACATTTTTTCTGAGCTTGGCAAGTATTTCTTCAACATTATCATTGGGCCCGGAAATATAAAAGGGTCTTCCATTTTTTCCAAATCCTATTTTTATTTCTGTTTCTTCTTTTTTTCTCCCCAATATGTATTTTGTGATTCTAAAATTTTTATGAGGTTTAAAACCAATTTTTGAAGCATATTCTATGGCACCATAGATAATTTGATGTGCTAAAGAAATATCGCATTCAATTGGTTCCTCATTATAAATAGATGGTTTTAATTCCTCTTCATAAGTTTTTCTGGAAATATTTGGATTCCAAAAAGTATCCTTTAAACCCAGGCAAAATATATCTACCAAATATGCGGCAAAAAGAATATTGCCATCTGGTCTTTCTCTTGCCAACAAAATATTGGCTAATCCCACCTCTTTCCAAGATGGATTTATAAGGCATTCAT
>JAGGWA010000008.1 GCA_021157745.1 Thermoplasmata archaeon | reverse complement strand
TGGAATATAAGGTTGCTCAAAAATGATATCTACCCTATAGTCGTCACTTCTGGGGCAAGACTTGCAAAATTTGATGAAAAGCGAGAATGCTTCAACTGGATATGGGTTGCATCTCGCCATGGAGGCGTCGCGAGCCTGGGCTCAACTGGATTATGCTGGACAGGACACGGAAGAAATGTAAGCGAATTTTATCTTGGAAATCTTCATTTGAGATTTTTCCAGCAGTATAAAAATTGCTCACGCCTCGGCGACGCATGGAAAAGTGCAATAGTTTCTTACTTAAATGCCTTTGAGTGGAATGGAAAGGTTGAGAAAGCATTTCATATGAAGGCTGCGGAAGAGTTCATAATTTTCGGAGATCCAACGCTTTCCATACACAGCATCGAAAGCATGAAATTGACCAATGTGCTTTATGTCGGCGGAAGTGGACCAAACAATTACACAAGCATACAGGCTGCTGTTAACGCTGCCAACAATGGAGACACAATCATTGTCTTGCCTGGCGTGTATAACGAAAATGTCGGCATAGACAAGAAAATTGAAATCATAGGAAGAAATGCAACCCTTGTTGGCTCTTTCAATGTTTTTTCAAGTGCAAAGATAAGAGGATTCGAGATAAAAGGAGAAAATTATTCAATAAAATGCAAAGGCAATGATGCATTCATTGAGGGAAATTCAATTCATTCTTATTATGGCATTGTAATCGAAAATGCTTCATGTGTTAGAATAAATGAAAATGATTTTGAATGCAGATATGGCGTTTACATGAAAAACTCACCCTATGCAAAATTCAATGACAATACTTTCCATAACAACTGGTATGGAATATGGGCTGAAAAATGTGATTTTATTGAAATAATGAATAACAATTTTTCTTCGAATAGATGGTATACGCTATGGCTGGAAGGAAGCAATGGAAGCATCGTTGAAAACAATTCATTTTACAAAAACTGGTACAGCATATTTTTGTATCATTCAAATGATTGCATCATAGAAAAAAATGAAATACTGCACAATGAACATGGTCCGCAGATTGTTTTTTCTTCTCGCAACTCCATAAGGAGTAATGACATAAGATACAACGAACATTATGGATTGTACGTTGATAACGCCTCCAAACAAAATGAAATCACAAAAAACAACATCATAGACAATGCATATAATGCAAGAGATGACGGAAAGAATAAATGGCACGCCAATTACTGGAGCGATTACATAGGAAATAAATATAGGCTGCTCGCTTTCCTTAGGGTGCCAAAATTCATACCAAAATTCAACTTTGATTGGCATCCTGCTCTGCAGCCATATGAACTATAGCTCCATGAGAAGCAGAGAAAAAGTTTAAAAATATTCAGAGATTATGTTTGCCATTGTGGTAGTATGTATATCGTAATAGTAGGGGCTGGTGAAATTGGAGAAAAACTCATTCGACTTGCATTGCAGAATAGGGATGATGTCGTTGTAATAGAGAAGAACAAAGAGAAGTGCGATGAAATAGCGAAAAAATATGATGCTGTCGTCATAAATGCTGATGCAACAGTGAAAGAAACGCTGGAGGAGGCCGGCGTCGATAAAGCGGATGCCCTCGTTACCACCGCCGATGATGCCACAAACTTGCTTGTGATATCTCTTGCAAAAACAATGGGAGTAAAATCACTTGTCTCGCTGGTTAGAAATGAAGAAAGTAAACCAATGTTTGTTGAAAAAGGGGTCAATGTTGTCGGAAATCCCAGCGCCATAACTGCTGAATACCTCTACAAAGCCATAAGATATCCTACGGTAAAAGATTTCATGAGCCTTGGGGACAAAGCTGAGATTTTTAAAATAGTTGTTCCCCCTGATTCAAAAGTTATTGGGAAAAGCATAGGGGAGATAAAGCTTCCAAGCAAGGTATCGATTATAGCGATAGAGAGAAATGGAGAGGTTATAATACCAATGAAGGATACGAGGTTCAAAGAGAATGACGTTATAACGATTCTTGCGAGGAAAGATAAAATAGATAAAACAACTGACATATTCTTCGGCAAATGAATGATTTAAAAATAATATTGAGGGATACGGGCGCAGTGTTAATAGCTGTTGGATTAATTTCATTGCTACCTGGAATAGTTCCAATAGTGTTCAATGAAAGGAATTCCATAGAATGGATTGTTGTAACCTGCTTTATTTTTCTTGCAATCGGCTCCTTCTTCCGCCTTTTGGGGAAAACGAAGGATGAGACGAGGACAAGGCATGCCATGGTTACAGCTTCGCTATCATGGCTTTTAATATCTCTGATTTCAGCCATCCCATTTTATTACATCGCAAAGATTGATTTCCTTTCTGCATTTTTTGAATCTGTTGCTGGATGGACTGGAACTGGCTTAACGATGTTTTCGCATCCAAGCCAGCTCAACCATACATTGCAATTCTGGAGGAGCTTTACACAGTGGATTGGAGGCGTTGGAGTAATTGTTTTGACACTCATTGTTCTTGCTCGCCCCGGAACAGGGAGCTTCACTCTTTATCGTTCTGAGGCGAGAGAAGATAAGATACATCCAAGCATAATATCTACGGTAAAAACAATATGGTGGATATTTCTGCTTTACACAGGCATAGGAATCGTTGTTTTGTATGTGGCTGGCATGCCATTATGGGATGCAATAAACCACTGTATGACTGGTCTTGCCACCGGCGGATTCTCTGTTCGTGATGATAGCGTGGCTTCGTATCCAACGATTGTCCAAGCTTTGATTGTTCCTTTAATGATTGCAGGCGCCATTGCATTCTCAGCCCATTACGATTTTCTTAGAGGGAAACTCAAGAGATTTTTCAAAGACATACAAACACAAGCCCTCTTCTTTTTACTCATCGCTGGCTCCCTTTTCCTTGCCTATTTGAATCTCTCCGTCTATAAAACTTTCCTTGCCTCATTTAAATATTCCTCATTTCAATTTGTTTCCGCTCTCACGTGCACGGGCTTTGCCAACTACAACATAGCTTTATGGAATGACCAAGCCAAGTTTCTCATATCGATAGCCATGATAATAGGTGGCG
>JAGGWA010000109.1 GCA_021157745.1 Thermoplasmata archaeon | reverse complement strand
CAGAGCCAAATTATATTGCTAAAGCATTCATGGTTCCAAATGATCCATACTACAGCTATCAGTGGCATTTTCACGGCAGTGATGAAGGCGGCATTGATATGGAACCAACATGGGATATTACCACTGGCAATGATGTTATAATAGCTGAAATAGATACTGGCATAAGGATTGGAAGCGATTTGCAAAATACAAAATTCACGCAGGGTTATGATTTTGTCAACGATGATGATGATCCAACCGATGACAACGGCCATGGAACACATGTTGCAGGCACGCTTGCACAAAGCACTAATAATAATGAAGGCGTCGCAGGCGTCGCCTTCGGCGCAACCCTCATGCCGATAAAGGTTCTGGATTACAGAGGATATGGAACATACGATGACATTGTTGATGGAATTTATTATGCTGTTGATCATGGAGCAAATATAATAAGTATGAGCCTTGGCGGAAGCTCTGGTAGCCAAGCTTTGGAGGATGCTGTCGCATATGCATACAATCACGGTGTAACTGTTATAGCTGCAGCTGGAAATGACGGGCAGGAGGGCATTTCATATCCTGCTGCCTACGATGATTATGTTATAGCGGTAGGAGCAACTCAATATGATAAAACAAGGGCTCCATATTCCAACTATGGCTCAAGCCTCGATGTTGTCGCACCTGGTGGGAATACAGATGTCGATCAGAATGGAGATGGCTACGGCGATGGAATATTGCAACAAACTTTCGAGGTAACATGGTGGGGTGGAATACAATGGGGTTATTACTTCTATCAGGGAACTTCCATGGCTACACCTCATGTGAGCGCTGTGGCAGCTTTGATTTACTCTCTTGGAGTTCATTCGCCAGATGACATAAGAAGCATTCTTGAAAGCACAGCCATAGATTTGGGCGATCCTGGATGGGATAAATATTATGGTTATGGCTTGATAAACGCTTATGCTGCCGTCAAGGAAGCCCATAATTGGGGCGGTGGCGATGGCGAGAACCAGCCGCCTGTGGCTGATGCTGGCGATGATAAAACAGGAGATGAGGGCGAAGAGATAACATTTGATGCTTCTGGCAGTTATGATCCAGATGGAAGCATAGTGAGCTATGAATGGGATTTTGGAGATGGAAGCACAGCAACGGGCAAGGTTGTTACGCATAAATATGCTGATAATGGTGTATACACTGTTACGCTAACTGTGAAGGACAACGATGGAGCTACATCTACAGACACTTGCACAGCAACAATAAACAATGTTCCTCCTGTGGCTGATGCTGGCGGTCCTTATAGCGGAAGTGTAGGCGAGGAGATAACATTTGATGCTTCTGGAAGCTATGATGCTGGCACTGCTGATACGCTAACATACGAATGGGATTTCGGTGATGGAAGCACTGCAAGTGGCAAGGTTGTTACTCATGCATATTCGCAAGCTGGAAATTATACTGTTACACTTACAGTTAAAGATGATGATGGCGGAAGCGATACAGATACAACATATGCAACCATAACGGAGCAGCCATCACAACCAAAAATGCATGTTGAAAGCATTGAAATGGATGTACAATATGCATGGTGGGGTTTAATTGTGAGAGCATATGCAACTGTAACAATATATGATGCCAACGGAAATCCTGTTGAAGGAGCCACAGTCTCTGGACATTGGAGTGGATTGACGAGTGATAGCGATTCCGGAACAACAGATTCAAATGGAAAGGTAACACTATATTCAGACTGGATATGGACGACAAGCGGAACATTCACATTCACAGTGGACAATGTTGAAAAGGATGGTTACATTTATGACAGTAGCGCCAACAAAGAAACGAGTGACAGCATAAGCATTTAATCTCTTCCCCTTATTTCTTTTACTGGTATTCCAGCATATATTTTTCCTTTTTTGAGATGCATGCCCTTAGGAACCAAACTTTTTGCCCCCACAACAACATTATCTTCTATAATAACGCCTGGCATTATCAACGCCTCTGTTCCGATAACACAATTTTTTCCAATTTTTGTTCTCTTCAATACTAACTTTTCCTCTCCTATATGGGCAAGTACCATTGCTCTTGCGCCAATCATTGTTCCATCCCCTATTTCTATCAAACATGGGTCAAATATTATTTCGTTCAATGAAAGAAAAACGCGCTTCCCTATTTTTGCTCCAATGAGGCGAAGATAAAATGACTTAAAAGGGGGATAAACAATGAAATTTAGGACGCGATAAACAGGATAATAAAGCAAGAAATAGAGATTATATTTGAAATACATTTTCTCTTTCAAATTTTGTTCATATTCTCCTTCCTTATATTTCAGATTAAACACATTTATGAAAAACGCTGACGAAAAAATTAATGAGAAGAGTAAGATGAAATAATCGATCATTAAAATAAAGGGAAGCAATAACAGAAGCAATGGCTGTAACAGAAAAATTTTTACAACAACATATAAAAAAATTGTTGGCAGGAGAAGAGCAATTCCATAGGCTATGATTGGTATGATAAACAATAATATAACACGAATTACAACAACATAGCTAATTTT
>JAGGWA010000082.1 GCA_021157745.1 Thermoplasmata archaeon | reverse complement strand
ATATTCCTGTGATTTCGTGATATCTTATTTTATCATGTGAATATTGGCGAAATCTGTTTCTAATGGAACATTTTACATTCCAATAGCAAAATTTTCATGTCACGATTCTACAGGAATATCGGATTTAGAGGCATTGAAAAAATTAAAAATACTGCAGCGATTCAAATCATGAAAAAGATAATAGCTGGCTCTTCGTCGCCGATGCTTGCAAAAAATCTGGCAAAGGAGATGAACGCGCCGATAGCGAGCGTTTCTGTAAAAAGATTTCCTGATGGCGAGTGCTACGTTCGTTTACATGAAGAGGTTGAGCATGCCATAATAGTTCAGAATACATATCCGGATGAAAACATAATAGAGCTTTTTTTGCTTGAGGATGCTGCAAAAAGAATGGCAAGCAGAGTAGATGTAATCATCCCATACTATGGATATGGCCGCCAAGATAAAATATTTGAATATGGCGAGGCAATAAGTGCAGAGAAAATGGCTCGCCTCATAGAACAGGATGCAAGCAGCGTTATTCTTGTTAACCCACATAAGGAGCACATAATAAACTTCTTTTCAATTCCAGCTATGGCGGCTGATGCCACAACAACAATAGCAGAATATTTTAAAGGAAAAGTTGACATGGTCGTAGCCCCAGATAAAGGTGCAGCTGCGATGGCAGAGAAGGCAGCAAGTGTAATACAATGCGATTATGATTACTTTGAGAAGCATCGTATAAGCGGGAGCGAGGTGGAAACAAAGCTGAAGAGCATGGATGTTGCTGGAAAAAACATCGTTATTATAGATGATATAATATCCACAGGAGGGACAATGATACAGGCGATAAAGCAGCTGGTCAGGCAGGAAGCGAATAACATATATGTGGCATGCATACATGGCTTATTCATTGGAAATGCAGATGACAAAATATTGCAGGAAGGGGCAAAAGAAATTGTTTCAACAGACACCATAGAAAGTGCATACAGCAAGGTTAGTGTTGCAAAAGAAATAGCGAAATTGTTAGAAAACTTAAAAAATTAAAAATTGGGAAAGAGAGGCTTAAAATTCACCTCCTTCTGGGCCTTCTGGACCGCCTGCGCCGCCGCCCTTGCCCTTCTCCATTTCTCTTGCCGCTATGACATCATCGATACGCAATATCATTATCGCTGCCTCAGTTGCAGATTTTATTGCCTGCACGCCAACGCGCAATGGTTCGATAACGAAAGCCTCTTTCATGTCCTTGATTTCTCCAGAATAGACATCGACACCATGATATTTCTTGCCCTCCTTGTGAGCCTGTCTGAGTTTGATGAGTATATCTATTGGATCAAGTCCAGCATTGGTTGCGAGAGCTCGAGGCACGACTTCGATAGCATTAGCGAAAGCTTCTATGGCGAGCTGCTCTCTACCTCCAACAGTGGCAGCATAGTCACGTAAGCCCAAAGCTATTTCCATCGCCGCAGAGCCGCCGCCGCTCGTCATTTTGCCGTCCTCGATGGCAACTGCTATAACGCTCAAAGCATCATGTAAGCCACGCTCAATCTCATCCACAACATGCTCCGTTCCTCCTCTCACAAGTATGCTAACTGCTTTGGCATTCTTGCATCCTGTTATGAATGTCATTTTGTCATCGCCAATCTTTCTTTCCTCTACTCTGCCTGCTTCGCCCAAATCGCTTTCTTTGATTTCTTCTAAACCAGAGAGTATCTTTGCTCCTGTTGCCCTTGCAAGTTTCTCCATATCAGATTTCTTCACTCTTCTGACAGCAAAGATGCCAGCCTTAGCAAGATAATACTGAGCCAGATCATCAATGCCCTTCTGGCATATTACAACGTTCGCACCACTTGCCTTTATCTTGTCAACCATATCTCTTATCATCTGCTCCTCGCCTTCCAAGAATTTCTGCAGTTGCTCTGGATCAGTTATTCTTATTTGCGCATCAACTTCTGTCTTTCTTACTTCAAGTGGAGCATTCAAAAGCAAAATCTTTGCATTCTCAACGACCCTTGGCATATCTGGATGAACTCTCTCCTTGTCAAGTATAACTCCCTCAACAAGTTCTGTATCCTCAACAGAGCCTCCCTGCTTCTTCTCTACCTTTATGTTGTCCAAGTCAACTCTCATAACTCCATCGACTTCCTCCACAATTGCTTTAACAGCTTTATAAGCTATGTCGGCGAGCATTTCTTTGTTTGACGCTGCAACCTTGCCTGTCATCGATGTTTCAGCCATTTTCTTGAGCAATTGCTCGTCATCTGGCTTTACTTCCAAAGCATTCTTTTCAAGTATCTCTATTGCTTTCTTGCTTGCAAGTCTGTAGCCATCTGCTATGAGCGTTGGATGTATATTCTGATCTATCAAATCCTGGGCATATTTAAGCAACTCTCCAGCAAGAACGACTGCTGTCGTCGTTCCGTCACCGCACTCCTGGTCTTGAGCTTTCGCCACCTCAACAAGCATCTTCGCTGCTGGATGCTCAACATCTATTTCCTTTAGAATGGTAACGCCATCATTTGTTATGACAACGTCTCCCATGCTATCAACGAGCATCTTATCCATGCCTTTTGGACCCATTGTTGAGCGGACTGCATCAGCGATTGCTATAGCTGCCCTTATGTTGTTGTATTGTGCTTCCCTTCCTTTTTCTCTTTCAGTCCCTTCCTTCAATATCAAAATTGGGGTTTTTCCTGTCAACATTTTATCACCAAAACGCTATATTACTTCTTCTATATAAAATTTACTCTGACAGAACATTTGGGTTGCCGTTTTTGTATGCAAGATAGCATGCGTCGCACAAATAAGCGCCGATTTCTTCAATAAAATGGGCATGCTCCTTGCATATTGGCTGGCTGCAATGATGGCATTTGGTGAATTCTCTGGCTCCACATATATAGCAACCCATGGGTATATAACGAATGGAGATATTTATATTATATGCTGCTCCTCTTTGAGCTCTCTGGCGAGCATGCTACGATGCCAGTTTCAGAATTGCGTGGAATAATGGATGCAGAAAACATAGAAGGCAATGAAATATATCATAACAACAGGATGGCCATTTTTGAAGTTGATGGAAAAGTGGAAAGGATTGCAGAGCGAGTTGCAATGAGCCATAGCATAAATGAAGTTATAGCAGCAGGAAGCGAAAAAGAAATTGAGAATGCCGTCAAAAGAATCAGCATGGAAGGAAGCTTCAAGATAGAGGTTTTGAATATCGATAAAAGAATCGATTCAAAAAAATTGAAGAATAAAATGGGAGAGAAAATTTCTAAAGCGACGGGTTGCAAAGTCAATGTTAAAAATCCAGAGAATTTAATCAAAATTTATTCCTATAAAAATCTTTACCTTACCAGAGAATTATTCAAAATAGACAGACATCAGTTTGAAGAAAGGAAAGGGAAGCCATTTGAATTGCCAATAACTCTGCATCCTCGCTTGGCTAGAGCCATGGTGAATATTGCGAGGGTGAAGAAAAGCAGCATTGTTGTTGATCCATTTTGTGGCACTGGAACAATTCTGATAGAAGCTGGTTTAATTGGGGCACGCGTTTTAGGAATAGAGGCAAAAAAATGGATTGCAGATGGCTGCAAAGAAAACATGGAGCATTTTGGAATAGATGCGGAGATATATAATGAGGATATGCGAAATGCTGATTTGAGAGCAGATGCAATAGTAACAGATTTCCCCTATGGAAGGGCGTCATATGTTGGCGAGGAAATAAAAAAGCTGTACAGAGAGGCATTCAAAAAATTTGATGAATGGCTCAGCCACGGTTATATAATGGCTGGAATCGCAAACAGGCAGCTTATAAACATTGGAAAGGAATTTTTCGATTTGCTTGAAATACACCCTTACAGGGTGCATAAAAGTCTTACAAGATTCTTTTGCTTATTTAAGAAGTAGTTCCAAAAAATATTTGTGCAATTTTGTATCGTCGGTTAATTCTGGATGAAACGTTAAAGCAATAATGTTGTCCTGCTGGGCAGCAACGATGTAATCATCGAAAGTAGCGAGTATTTCAACATTGTCTCCAGCCTTTATTATTGCTGGAGCTCTTATGAAGACTGCCTCAAACTCCCCTATACCTTTTATATTCAATGTGGTTTGAAAGCTCTCTCGCTGGCGACCAAAAGCATTTCTTTTCACCCATATATCCATTAACTCCAGCAATTTTGTCTTTGTTCTTTCAATCTGCTCGTCTCCATGCTTTGCGAGCAATATGCTTCCTGCACATGTTCCCATTATTGGCTTTCCTTCTTTTGCCGCCTTTTTTATTTCTTCTGCAATCGAAGCCTTATGAATCAGCTTGCTTATTGTTGTGCTTTCTCCACCTGGCAAAATAATTGCATCGCTTTTTGCAACATCCTCCTTTCTTATTGTCGCTATAACATTCCCTTCCATACCAAGCTCTTCCAATGCTCTCTTCGCCATCAAAACGTGCTCTTCAACATCTCCCTGGGCGGCGATAACCGAGATTAGCTTCATATGCCCCTGCTCTGAAGCATCTCCTCAAGCCTGTCTATTTCCTCTCCCTTCATAGCCTCTCCAAGTCCTTTCGATGCCTCCGCAACGACCTTGCTATCTCTCCAGTTCTCCACGGCTTCGACTATCGCCTTGGCATATGCAGGCGGGTTGGAAGATTTGAATATACCGGAGCCAACGAAAACGCCATCGCTCCCGAGCAGCATCATGAGAGCAGCATCTGCGGGCGTCGCTATGCCGCCTGCCGCAAAATTGACGACTGGCAGCCTGCCAAACTTTTTCACATCCTTTAAAACCCCGAACAGTCCATCTGTTATTTCCGCCATGCTGTATTTTCCGAAGATTTGCTCATCCTCCCTCAACTTTATTCCCATTTCTTCTGCAACAGCGTTAGCCAGCTTTTTATAAGGCAGTGCATATCTTTCCGCAACGTCGTACAACTCGCTCTCGTCCATTTTTGTGACTTCCTGAATTGCGTAATTCATTAAGCGCATGTGACGGACTGCCT
>JAGGWA010000052.1 GCA_021157745.1 Thermoplasmata archaeon | reverse complement strand
TAACAGCATTGTCTGCTATTCCATTTGCAATCTTTGCAAGCGTGTTTGCAGTGCATGGAGCTATGAGCATCAAATCAGCTTTGATGAGGTGCTCAGCCTTTCCAGACAGGCTTGTAATAACTTCATTTCCAGATGCAAATTCGAAGGCTTTGGTTGTTATAATGTTGCTAGCTTCCTTGCTCATAACTGGAATTATGCTTGCTCCGTGGCGACGTAACTCCCTTGCTATTTTTATTGCCTCGCTACATGCAATGCTTCCTGTTATGGCATATATTATCCTCTTCCCCTTCAACTTTTCAGATTTTGTTTTCACATCATTAATTCAATAAAAATTAAAATACTTATTCCATTAGGAATATGCTTGAAATAAACAGGGTGGCAAAGAAAATAGGAATAAAAGAGAACGAGCTCATTCCATATGGAAAATATAAGGCTAAAGTCTCTCTGGATGTTTTGAAAAGGATCAGAAAAAAAGCTAAAGTTATTCTTGTCACAACGATAAACCCGACGCCTGAGGGCGAGGGGAAGACAACGATGGCGATTGGCATAGCTCAAGCCTTGTCAAAGCTTGGAAAAAAGGCTGTCGTTGCCATAAGAGAGCCGAGTCTGGGCCCCATCATGGGAATAAAGGGCGGCGGCACAGGCGGCGGGCGAAGCAAAGTTGTGCCGTCAGATGACATAAATTTGCATTTCACCGGAGACATGCATGCTGTTGCAGCAGCACATAACCTGCTTTCCGCTCTGGTTGATAACCATATATATCACGGAAATTCATTTCATATTGATCCCCGCTACGTCGTATGGCCCCGCGTCATGGACATGAATGACAGGAGTTTGCGTAACGTGGTTGTAGGCTTGGGCGGACCAAAAGATGGTGTTCCTCGCCAAGATAGATTTTCCATAACCGCTGCTTCGGAAGTCATGGCAATACTGTGCCTTTCAAATGGGGTCAAAGATTTGAAAAAAAGACTCTCGAATGTTATAGCAGCATATACATATGATGAAAGGCCAATAACGGCAAAGCATTTAAAAGCGGTTGGAGCCATGGCTGCTTTGCTCAAAGATGCGATAAAGCCAAATTTGGTTCAGACTGTCGAAGCTACCCCTGCTTTTGTTCATGGCGGACCATTTGCCAACATAGCCCATGGAACAAGCAGCTTGATTGCTGCAAAAATGGCAACGGGCTTGGCAGATTATTTTGTTACGGAAGCAGGCTTTGGAACAGATTTGGGGGCAGAGAAATTCTTCAACATTGTTTCCCGTCTTGGAATTAAAGTTGATGCTGTCGTTATAGTGGTATCGTTAAAAGCCCTGAAATGGCATGGAGGAATGGATTTGAAGGATGCAAAGAAAAGGAGGAGCATCAAAGCCATTAAAAAGGGAATAAAAAATCTGGAGAAACACATTGAAAATATCGAAACATTTGGTTTGCCGTATATAGTGGTTTTGAACAAATTCAAAGATGATGATGAAAAAGAAATAATGGAGCTGGAAAAATATTGCCTGCAACGCAACATACCATTTGCTGTGGCTGAGCCATATGATAAGGGAGGGGAAGGCTGCATAGAGGCTGCAGGAAAATTGGTGAGCATATTGCATGAAAGAAGAGCCAAATTTGATTATCTCTATTCACTGGATATGGATGTTAAAGAAAAAATCGAGACCATAGCAAAGAAGATTTATGGGGCGGCACGCGTTGTCTATAGTGTTATGGCGGAAGATGACATAAGAATAATAAAGAAGCTTGATCTCGAAAATTTACCGATATGCATGGCTAAAACACCTTACAGCTTATCTGATGATCCATCGATGAGAGGAAAACCAGAGAATTTCAAAATAACAATAAAGGAAATACGAATTTCAGCTGGAGCAGGCTTCCTTGTTCCAATAACAGGCAAGATAACGACGATGCCAGGATTACCTTTGAAACCAAATGCAGAAAAAATAGATTTGGATGAAAAAGGGAACGTCATTGGATTAGAGCAGTAATGCATCGATGGAATCTATGGAGCTCTGAATATCATCATAGGCAATGATTTCGATGGAATGAAATCCTTTCCCATTCCATTTAAATTCATCACCTTCAAGATTTTTCACAAATTTCCCATCTTCGTACAACTCAAGTTTTTTAATTCCATGATCATCCCATGTTTTTATTTTTGCAACGATTCCTCCAACTATTATTGTTCTTACCGTTTTGAATATCTCCCTTCCAAAAATGTAAAGATGCCCCTCCTTGGGATAATATATGGAAACATAAGGCGGCACATTCGATGGAATCGATATATTAACTGCATCGAGATAATGCGCTTTAAATTCTCTACCCTTTGGAGGGTCAGCATAGCCAACATGCCATTCCTGCTGGAATAAAGCTGCTATAACTGCAACATTGTTTTTTCCTTTGTCATATATATCTGGAAAATGCTGCTTTGTATCCAATATGACGGTTCTGTAAAATTCTCCTTTGGTATCCATGCTAATGTTTTCAACACTCGCAAATTCGAGGAATGAAAAATGGTATCTTTCTCCTCCATCATTTTTCCATCTTGAATTCATTTCTGTAACATAAATACGCAATGTTCCATTGTATGGCTTGTTCTCATTATTTTTGATTTTTACAACTATGTTAAGCCCACGCATACACGGGCATTCAAGCCATTCCGCCTTAACCTCCAATTTTATATCATTTCTCTTCATATCCATACAATCCTGCATCGCCTGCTCAACTTCATCATGACTTTGGCAACTCTATAACCGCCATCCAGAAACATTGCTGGATATGTTGCATTGTACTCGAGCAATCTTTCATTTGAAAATTCGTTCTGAATTGACAGCATCACATATATGATTTCATTTTTAAGCCATGCATCGAACAACATTTCATTGAATGCATTGCTCTCTTCCCCGTCATCTACAAATACCTCAGCGAAAATTTTTGCATTTGCTACCGGCAATAAAGAAATGACTGCCATAAATAAAGCCATATTTTTCATGATTATAAGCAAAATCCTATATATAATTGTTTTGTTCTTATAAAATATAAGAAAGAAAGATGTTATATTGCTACTCCATCTGCATCATCAACGAATTGGGCAGGAAATACGGTGCTCCATACTGGCTGCTCCCATGGATTTTTTCCGAGATGAGGCATCCAGTGAGCAATGGAAGCAACCACCATTATGTTTCCCTGTTGTATGCCAGAAAAGTCCAAACCTTTGCTTGCATGTGCAGCATTCCATGTTGCTGCGGCATGCGTTGTTTTGTGAGGCATTACTATAACATAGTTATTTATGGCGAAGTCAAGAAATGCATAATGGAAAGGCAATCCTGCTTCGTCGTTCCATCTTGATGTTATCTCCGCCACATAAACTCGAAGATGGCCTATATATGGTTTGCTGCCTTCATTCGTAACATTAACGCCCACTTCTATTTCATTCTCGCCCACCCATTTTGCACTAACTTCCACTGAAACGGGGTGCGTTGCTCTGCCCTCTGCTGCCGATATCGCATTTTCAAAATTATCTTCGTTGCTGTTATCCGCCACCCTGTAACCGCCGTCCACATACAGCATTGGTATGTAAACATCGTTGAGCCATTTTCCCCTATCCTGAGCAAGAGGATTTTTGTCATAGACGAGCGTGACATAATAAAAGTCATGCTTTCCAGAGTTGAATAAGGAATACATTTTCTCTGAGCCAGCTGGACAATGCGGGCACCAGCTTACGGCGCCGAGCTCCGCCATGACGGTGTGGCTCTGCGTTATTTTTCCATTTTCGCTAAAAGTTGCATTTATGCTCGTTATAAAGGGTGCGATGATCAAAATGGCTACAATAACAACTGTTTTCTTCATGAGACAATATTGCAAAATTAAATAAAAAAGTTTGCATCAATTATATATAGGGTGCCTTTTATGGAAATGAGAAATGGTAATAAAAAAATTTGAAAGACTGGGAGAAAAAGCAATAGAGACGAGATTTGCACGAAGAGCCATAAAGCAAATAACAGAGAACAAACTTTTTAAACTCGTAAGGAGAGAAGTGGATAGGCTCATTGCCAAGAAAATGATGCAGGATATTAAAAAAGAAAAGATACCAAATCACATAGCTATCATAATGGATGGTAACAGAAGATATGCTCTTATGGAAGGATTTTCTCCAACGAAAGGGCATGAAATGGGAAAGGATAAGCTGGAAGAAGTTGTTGGATGGTGTCGTGAAATTGGTGTTAAAGTGCTCACAGTATTTGCTTTTTCAACAGATAATTTTAAGAGATCAAAACAGGAGGTTGAACATCTGATGGACATGTTTGAAAAGGACTTGAAAAAACTTGCTGAAGATGAAAGAATACATGAAAATAGAGTCAGGATAAGCGTGATAGGAAAGCTTGATTTGCTACCAGAGAGAGTTAGAAAAGCAGCTGAAGATGTGATGAGGAAAACAGAAAAATATGACAAATATTATTTCAATATTGCAATAGGTTATGGAGGAAGAGAGGAGATAACGGAAGCAATTAAAAAGATAGCTGAAGACGTGAAAAAAGGAAAAATCGAGCCAGAGGAGATAAATCAAAGCAAGGTTGCATCATATCTTTATACATCCTCATTACCATTTCCGGATCCAGATTTGATTTTAAGAACATCTGGAGAGGAAAGGATTTCAAACTTTCTATTATGGCAACTTGCTTATTCCGAGTTGTATTTTACAGATGTCTATTGGCCTGCATTTAAAAAAAAAGATTTTTTGAAAGCAATACTTTCATATCAAAGGAGGCAGAGGAGATATGGCAAATAGGTTGCCCATGGCTTTATTCATTCTTGGCGTAGCATTCATAATAGCATCTTTTATTTTTGGGGAGGCAAAAGCTGGTTTATTCATCATATTCCCTTTCATATACGGAACAGGATTTTTTATGCTCGCTGGAATCCTGCTAATATTCATTTCAATGATTCTCTTCATGTTCTCTTTCCCTTTGGAATATGACGGCTCCAAGGAGTATGTTGAAGAAAGAAAAGGAGGCATTGTCATGATTGGTCCAATACCAATAATAATTGCAAGTGATAAAAATATGGCTTTGCTCCTCCTTATTATCTCAATAATTTTCATATTCATTTTCCTTGCATTTCTTTTCGTAAAAATTTAAAAACAGCACGTATATTCAAATTGAGCGAGGGTAGCCAAGCCAGGTCCAAGGCGGCAGACTCAAGATCTGCTGGCGTAGGCCATCGCCGGTTCAAATCCGGCCCCTCGCATTTACATTGCTTCTATCATTGCTTCTTCCATTGCATGCTCTTTTGCATATTCAAAAGGCAGCGAGGCAAGAGGCAGTGCTATTATCGTCGAAAGCAAATGCCACAGCATGAATGGAATTGCAACAGTATAGCATAGAATGAATCCATCTATGGTGTGAGGATACCATCCCAGCCAGCTACCAAAATTCGTCCATATATCGTATGCTATTACGGAAAGAATTCCATATCCAAAATAGGTTGAGAAGCTTTTGTTCTTTGATGTATATCCAATCAATGCCATCATAGCAAAACCTGACCATGTAAAGAAGAGTATTGCGCCGCCTCCAAAATAAATATCACTTATTGCCATTATGGAAAGAGGAACCACGACGCCATATTTACCGAGGTAGCGTCCTGCAATTAATGAAAGCGCGGCAACAACGAAGAACATGTCAATCATAAAAATTGGATAGCTTGCATTTCCGAAGTGCAAATAAAAATGGGGCGCCGCCGGCAGCAGGCCCCGCAACCATATTCTTGAAATGACGCCTGTTGCTGTGAGTCCCAAAGCCAGTAAAGTTTTGTTTGCTTTCATTTTATCCGATATGCTTTTTACCTTTATATTTATTTCTCTATTCATAGCCAGCGAGTTTCCATAGTATGGAATCGCCATTCTTTACCTTGTACAAATTTGCCCCCACATTGGCATATTCACCATTAACCCAGTATTGCCAGTATTTTCCATTTCCATTTTTTACGCCGTTTATGGATTCAATGAAATAGCTGTCATATTGTGAGTAATATGTCGCAACCACAGAAAAATTATGTTCATGGGCTGCTTCCACAAGCACATCATAGACGCTTGCTCCCTGATTTACAACAACACTATAGTTCAATGAACTGTTGCCAAAATCTATGGCTAAATCAACATTTATTTTTTTGCCCACACTTTTTCCTTCTTCCTGTCCAATCATATATGCTCCCGTCACTGCTGCAATCGCAACCACAACAACCACAATTAACTTTACATCTCTCATCTTATCAACCTTTTTTTACATTTGTAAAGTAAATTTTATATTTAAATTTTGTCAGGCTAATTTTTCAATGCTATGCCAACAACATCTTCTATACTGCTATATCCATTTTTTTCCAGCCATTCTTGCATTCCATTCGCGATTTTCTCGAATATTCCTTTTCCTTCATAATATATTCCTGTTCCAATTTGCACTGCTTTAGCGCCGGCCATGATGTATTCTATTGCATCCTTCCAGCTTGTTATTCCACCCACGCCTATTATGGGAATGTCAAAGCTGGAAGCAAGTTCATAAACGCAACGCAAGCCAATTGGCTTTATCGCCTTGCCTGAATAACCTCCTATTTTGTTTGCCAAAACAGGCATTTTGGCGTCGATATCAATAGCCATCGCCCTTATTGTATTTATGGCAACTATTGCATCTGCCCCTCCATCTATAGCTGCCATAGCTCTTTCCATTAAATTTTCCATCCCAAGCTTTACAAAAACTGGTTTGCCCGCCCTTTTCACCATTTCAACCGCTTCTCTTATTTCCTCCGTAGGATATTCCAATCCAAGTTTTCTTGCGTGAGGACAGCTCATGTTCATCTCTATTGCTTTTACATACCTTGCCATTCTTTTTGCAACATGGCCAAACTCATTTGCATCTTTTCCAAATATGCTTCCTATAAGGACATCAACATTTATTCCATCTATTTCCTTTATATACTCATCCACGCCAGGATTTGCAAGTCCAATAGCGTTGAGCAAGCCATATGGCAGTTCATGTATCGTTGGATTTTTATATCCCTTCCTCTCCTCCTTTCCTACCGATTTTGTTACAACAGCACCAGCATGAGAGAAGCTTTCCATGCTTTCCTTAGTTAAATCAAGTATGCCAGAGGCAAGCATCAGTGGATTCTTCATTTTTATTCCTGCAATTTCAATGGCAAGCATAATTTTAAATGGCAGTTTATATTTAAATTATCATGTATTTAAAGACAAGATGGTTTGGAGTTTTTTTATATGACGACGAGAAAATAATAGATAAAAGGTTGTTTCCTAAAAATGCCGAGGAAATTTCAGAAAGGCTTTATAAGATTCAGAAGGGGGAGGTGCTTCAAGAAGAAAAGGAATTCAAAAAATTTGAGCCAATTGTGGATGAAAAGAGGTTGCTGCAAATAGGAAAATTCGGGCAATATAGAAGGAAAAAAATCAATGCATCAGACTATGGCTATTCCATCGATTTGCTTAAAGAAGCTTGCATAACGGTGGCTGAAAGAAAAATAAAGGAAGAGGAGGGAAAAAGGGAGAATAGAATAAGCCAAGCAATAAATGCTCTGGATGAAATAATAAAGATAGAGAATATAATAAATGAGCGCCTCACAGACTGGCTCGGATTTTTTAATTGCGAAGATGCAGCTAAGCTTAAAATCGGGGATGGAAAGCTAAATGAATTGGAGGAAGAGAATATAAAGAAGCTCGCCGAGATATCATCAAGCTTGAAGGATGCAAGAAAAAAACTCGAGAAATATATTGAGAAAGCGATGGAAGAAATAGCTCCCAATGTGACAAGAATTATAGGATATAAAATTGCTGCCCGCCTCCTGCTTGCAGCTCGCGGCATTGCAAAACTTGCTACCATGCCAGCTGGCACAATACAGTTGCTGGGAGCGGAAAAAGCTTTGTTCCGCCATTTAAAAGACGGGAGCAAGCCACCAAAACATGGCTATCTCTTCATGCATGAGCTTGTAAGAAAGGCTCCCAAAAACAAGCGTGGCAAGGTGGCGAGACTTCTTGCAACGAAGATTGCTATAGCAGCGAAAGCAGATGCTTTCACTCACAACTATATTGCTGAAGAATTGATTAAAGAAGTGGAAAGAAGGTATAATGAGATAATGAAGGAATAGAAACCATCATTTTTCGAAATTTTTATTTATGCAATGCTAATTGAAGCATAAAAGGGTTAAGATGGATGCTATAGAAGTAAAAGATTTGGTTAAAAGATATGGAGATGTTGTTGCCATAGATGGCGTATCTTTCAATGTTAGAAAGGGAGAGATTTTTTCATTACTTGGCCCAAATGGAGCTGGAAAAACAACGACCATAAAATCAATTTTGGGATTGATCAGGATAGATGGAGGGGAGATAAAAATAAATGGAAAAGATATTTTTTTAAATGGAAAGGAAGCAAAGAAGAACATTGGCTATCTTCCAGAAATGCCATCTTTCTATGAAAATTTGACTGCATTGCAAACCCTGCAATTTTTTGCAGAATTGAAAGGCGTAGATGAAGACTGCATGGCATTGCTGAAAGAATTTGGATTGGAAGATGCTGCAAACCGTAAAGTAGGAACATTTTCAAAAGGCATGATGCAACGCCTCGCTTTAGCTCAATGCCTTATTGGAAAGCCAAATTTACTTATTTTGGACGAACCTGCTTCTGGCTTGGATGCAATAGGAGCATATGAAGTGAGAAAAAAAATAAAAGAACTAAACAAGGAAGGCGTTACAATTCTGTTTTCATCCCATATATTATCGGAAGTGCAGGAAATAAGTCATAGAGTCGCTATTTTAAATAAAGGGAAAATAGTTGCAATCGATACCATAGAAAATCTTGGCAAAAAATTCGAATTGCATCCCAAGTTGAGAATAGAACTGCAAAGACCATCCAGCTATGTTCTCAATTTTGTTAAGAATGTGAAAGGCGTTGAGGATGCAAAAATGGAAAGGAATGTTATTGAGGTGATATGCAATCCAGCGGTAAAAACAAATGTTATAAAGGCGATAGAAGAGGCGGGAGGAAAAATAATAGATTTTAAAACAATCGAGCCCTCTCTGGAAGAAATTTTCATAAAAATGGTGGGAGAAAATGAATGATATTAAAATTTTGATCATAGCAAAAAAGGAATTCATGGAC
>JAGGWA010000012.1 GCA_021157745.1 Thermoplasmata archaeon | reverse complement strand
GTGCAAAAATATAGCTATTCATCATATCTACTGCTTTTTGGATAAATAATGAGTGATATCTTTATAGTACATTAATACATCAGTAATGCCTTTTTCCAATAATAATATAGGGCAATCTATATTCCCAAAAAATTTCGTAAGTTTTATAAATAGAAAGCGACCCCCCTCTTGCTTTATATATCCACAAAAAATTTATTCTCAAGAAGCAAAGCCTGCATGTAATAAAGCGCCCTAAGGTGGGCACATGCGGGTGAAATAGCTTAACTCCTTCCTCTTTTACAAAAAGTATCGATGTTTTTTTATATTGTGTAAAAATCATTGCACAATGAGGATATGTTATGTCAATCCATTCTTTTATCCATTTCATGGAGGCATAGAATATAGAATATACAATGTTGCAAAAAGACTCGCCATAGATAATGACGTTTATGTTGTGACTTCTCGTCTTCCAAAAACAAAAGCGAGGGAAGAAATAGATGGAATTAAAGTGATTAGACTGCCATCCTTTTTTGTGAACATATACAATCCTCCACTTGTCTGGAGCAAAAATGTTTATGAAGCGATAAAAGAAATAAAGCCAGATATCGTAGACTTCCATTACAGATGGGCTCCAAATTATAGCTATGCTATCGATAAACTTAATTTCTCAAAAGTTTTCACATTCCATAATGATTTTGGAGAAGGCGTTGGAATTGAAAGAGTTGCAAGCTTTGTTAATGATGCAGTATTCAAAATTTTCCTTAAAAAGTTTGACAGAATAATATGCATAAGCAACTATATCAAAAAAAGGCTCATGAAATATGGAATTGAAGAAGACAAGCTTGCCGTTATATACAATGGAATCGATGCAAATGGAGAATGGCATGAAAAAGAAGACTACATGCTTTTTGTTGGAAGGCTTGTTAAAACAAAAGGAATAGACTTTCTTATAAAAGCCTTAAAAATTGCAGGAGAAATAGAAGTAAGAATAGCTGGAAAAGGTCCGATGATGAAAAAATGGAAAAGAATGGCTGCCCGTTATAAAGTAAATGTAAAATTCTTGGGATGGGTCGATGAGAAGGAAAAGACGAAGCTTATGAAAAAAAGCCGAGCATTTATCTTGCCATCACGCTACGAATCATTTGGAATCGTTTTGCTGGAAGCAATGAAGCATAGCTGTCCTGTGATAGCTCGCAACGTCGGCGGCGTGCCCGAAGTTGTTGGAAACGCTGGCATTCTTGTTGACAGCGTGGAGGATATGGCATCAGCAATAAAAAGATTGCACTCTGACTATGAATTGGTAAAAAAACTTGGGAAGGCAGGATTGGAAAGGGTGAAGAAATTTAGCTGGGATGACATAGCGAGGAAAACAATGGGAGTATATGAGGAGGTGGTGAATGAATAGAAAGGTTGCAGTAATAGCAGCGTTGTCATTGTTGATCAATTTTTCTGCCTTTTTCCTTGACATCATATATTTCCATCGCTTCGTTGGCATAACACCTTACAAAAGCGATTGTGGCATATTTATAGAGAGAGCAAAAACAATACTGGAGGGAAAGCTTTTATACAGAGATGTGCCAACATATACGCCACCTTTAATCAACTATCTGATGGCAATTCCTGTGGCAGTATCGCCGACGTGCTATTCATTGGAAATTTTCTTTTCCATTTTCAATCTTCTCTCGTCTCTTCTCATATTTTACACCATAAAAAAGTTCAACGAAAAACTTGCATTTTATTCCGCTATTTTGTATACGATCCATCCTTTAACGTATGTCACATCCATAGGCGTGCAGGATGAGCCAATAACAGTATTCTTCATCCTCCTCTCATTATATTTTTTAATGAGCAGGAAGAGAGATGCGGCAGCCATATCCATAGGATTTGGAATATGGGTGAAAATATTTCCCGGGCTACTTCTTCCAATATTGCTATTCAAAGATGAAAGCAACAAAGAAAGGCTCAAGCACATTGGCATAGTGTCCATCATATCTGCCGCAATTTCTTTGCCATTTTTGATTTTTGCATTCAATGATTTCATGAAGTTTCTTATTTTTTACACAATTGGCTATGGAAAGGTAATTGGGATAAGCCCATGGCATAGCATTTATTATCTCTATGGCTCGCAATTGCTAAAATATGTGACTCTGGCCATTTTAATAATTGGGCTTTTCCTTGTATACATATGGGTATGGAGGAAAAATTACGATTCATGGAAAAGTGCTTTGCTTGTCTTACTCATATTTTTCATATTTTACAGAAAAATCCACGGCAACTACTTTTTATACATATTCTCTCTTCTTTCCCCATTCTATTTCATAAATCAAAAAATGAGATGGAAGTATTTGCTTCTTACAACGCTTGTTTTTCTTTCTCAATGGCTTAGCTTTCAGGAGAGCGTTCCATATCTGTATGCCTCCATCATCGTTGCTATAATTGTAATAGCCATTCTATCACTTATTTTCCTCGATGTCTCGTCGTCGAGCTTTGATGAAAAATATAAAAATGAAATTTCATTATGAATTCATGAGGCTATCAAAGATTGTTATTGTGTTGGGCATTTTTTTAATACTCACCGCCAGTCAAAATGGCATAAAAACAGAATTTTCAGAAATGCACGAAAGCAAAGAAATTGAAAAAGTTGTTAGCATGCACATTGGCAATCCTGTTGTTATGGAAAACAAAAATTATGCGAAAATTTTCGTTGAAAATGCAAGCTACTATACCATAGGAAATGCTCCCTCATTGCCAGTTATAACAAAAACACTTGTCTTTCCTTTTGGAAGCAAAATAAAAGATGTTAGCATAGAATTTGGCATAGACAAAATCAAAATTAATAAAAAATTGACTCCTTCGCCCAAACCAATTCCATTGGGAGCAAAAAGTTATGAAATGAAATTGAGCAGCATTTATAGCAGAGATGAATTTTATCCGCAGAAATGGTATTTTTATAACATTGGAGCTGGATTGAAAGATGGACAGCATGTTATTTTCCTTGCCATGAAAATATTTCCATGCCGTTACAATGCTGTAAGAAATGAAATTGAATATATGAAGGATGCAAAAATAAAAATAAGATATGAAGAAGGTAGCATGAATTTCAACAATGCATATGACTTGCTTATCATAGCTCCTTCAAAATGGCAAGATGTTATACAGCCATTAGTGCAGCATAAAGAAAATCATGGAATAAGAACAAAGTTTATGAGTGTTAAGGATATCGTTTCCACTTATAATGGTCGCGACGATGCTGAAAAGGTAAAATATGCAATAAAAGATGAAATCGAAAAAGATGGAATAAAATATGTTTTGCTTTTTGGAGGAATGAAAAGACAGAGCATGAGATGGTGGGTGCCAGTCCGCTACAGCCATTTGGATGATAACAGCAGCTGGGAGGCAAGCTATCTTTCCGATTTATATTTTGCCGATGTTTATAAATATGAAGATGGCAAGATTGTCTTCGAAGACTGGGACAGCAATGGCAATGGAATATTTGCAGAATGGAATAAAAATAACAAGGATGTTCTTGATTTGTATCCTGATGTGTATGTTGGAAGGCTTGCATGTCGCAATAAAATAGAAGCAAAATCCATTGTTGAAAAAATAATAGCGTATGAAAATAGCAATGCAAAGAATGAAGCATGGTTCAAAAAATTTGTGACAATAGGAGGAGATTCTTTTCCTGACGAAGAAGTTGGAACAGATTATATAGAGGGACAGGTTGAAAATGAGCAGGCAATAAAATACATGGATGGATTTGATGCAATACGCATATGGGTTGAAGGTGGCGATGTAGAATTTACTCCGGAAAATGCCGTGAACATTCTCTCGCAGGGAGCAGGTTTCGTATATTTCAGCGGGCACGGAAATCCTGCCTCGTGGGCTACGCATCCCCACAATGATTTCTCCACATGGATTGATTTTAGCCTTTCAGACATAAAAAGTTTGAGCAATGACGGAAAACTTCCTGTTCTTGTCGTTGGGGGCTGCCACAACTGCCAGTTCAATGTAAGCATATTCAAATTCCTGCAAGAGGGCATATGGGCTTATTATCTCGGTGATATGGCGCCTGCATGCTGGGGATGGCAGTTTTTGCGTAATGGCAAAGGAGGAAGCATAGCCACGATAGGAAACACCGGGCTGGGCTATGGAACGATTGGCGATGGTCCCGTTGATGAGATTCCTGATAGTGTTCCAGATGGCATACCAGATTGCATACAATACTTGGACGGATGGCTTGAGCCCCATTTCTTCGAGGTGTATAATCATGGCGGAAAACATGTGCTTGGCGAGGCTTTCGAGGCGGCTATAACAGATTACATAAACAGATTTCCGATAAACTGGGAAATGGACTGGAAGGACAATCCGCACACGGCAGATTTGGTCAATTTGAAGACTGTCCAGGAATGGGTTTTGTTTGGTGACCCAAGCCTGCAGATAGGAGGATACTAAAATTTTTATTTCTCCCCTCTTTTATCTTTATGAAAGTAATGATTGTGATGGGCTCAAAGAGCGATGAGCATGTTGGAAGGAAGGCAGCGGAAATGCTAAAAAAATTTGGCATCGAATATGAAATTGTTCTCGCCTCAAGCCACAGGACGCCCGAAAAAGTTAAAGAGGTGGCGAAAAGCGATGCAGATGTTTTTATAGCAATAGCTGGCTTATCAGCATCTTTGCCAGGAAGTATAGCGGCGCACACAACAAAGCCTGTCATAGGAGTTCCTGTTTCTGGAAAGCTTAATTTGGATTCAATTCTTTCCATTGTTCAAATGCCCCCTGGAGTTCCTGTTGCAGCAGTCGGTTTGGATAGAGGCGACAATGCCGCCTTACTCGCCATCGAGATCCTTTCTTTAAAAGATGAAAGTTTAAGGAAAAAGCTTGAAGAGTATAGAGAAGAGGAGAGGAAAAAATATGTTCAATGAGGAAAAATTTGTTGAAGAAGCTGTAGAGAAGTTGAAAAGCGTCGTCAAAGGAAAAGCAATTATTGCAGTTTCTGGAGGCGTTGATTCAAGTGTTGCAGCCAAACTCGGAAGCATGGCATTGGGAGAAAATCTGGTTGCAGTATATGTCGATACTGGGCTAATGAGAAAAAATGAAAGTAAGGAGGTGGAAGCGTTATTCAAAAAAATGCCACTGAAATTTGTTAAAGTTGAAGCTGCTGATAGATTCTTGCAGGCTTTGAAAGGAGTTGTTGATCCTGAGAAAAAAAGAAAAATAATAGGAGAGCTTTTCATAAAAATTTTTGAGGAAGTTGCAAAAAAGGAGAAAGCCGAATACTTAATACAGGGAACAATAGCTCCAGACTGGATTGAAAGCGGTGGAGGGCTTAGAGACACAATAAAGAGTCACCATAATGTTGGCGGATTGCCGGTGAAAATGAAACTTAAGATCGTTGAGCCTTTAAGGGACTTATATAAAGATGAGGTTAGGAAGCTGGCTAAGTATCTGGGCTTAAAAGTGGCGGAACGCCAGCCCTTTCCCGGGCCAGGCTTGGCTATACGTATTATAGGAGAGGTGACAAAAGAAAGGCTTGATATTGTAAGAGAAGCATGCCACATTGTTGAGGAGGAGATTGAGAAAGAGGTGAAAAAAGGAATGGAAAAACCATGGCAGTATTTTGCTGTTCTACTCCCAATAAAAAGCGTTGGAGTTCATGGAGATAAAAGAGTGTATGGCTATACAATTGCGATAAGGAGCGTGGATAGCATAGATGCTATGACGGCTTCATTCACCCATTTGCCTCACAACCTTCTGGAAAGAATAGCAACGAGGATAACAAATGAAATAAAAGGTGTGAATAGAGTTGTGTATGACATAACAAACAAGCCTCCAGCAACTATAGAGTGGGAATGATGGAATGGGAAAGATGGAAGCCATTGTATGAAAAAATTTTGAAGGAGTTTGAATATGATGAAAAAAAAGATAGAGAGGCTGCTATCATTGCAAATGAATTAGCCAACGGTTTAAAAAGAGCAGGCGTTGAAAAATTGAAGAGCATGATTCAATTCAAGCCCGTCACCATATGCGGCGCCGCTATGCGAAAAGAAGACATTGCGAGGGCGAGAGGCGTTGTTATAGCTGCTGATGAGGCCACATCTCTTCTCATGGTTCATGGAAAGATTCCTGATATAATTGTTACAGATTTGGATGGAAACATGGAAGACATTCTGGAGGCAAATAAAAAGAAAAGTGTTGCAGTTGTTCATGCTCATGGTGACAATATCGAGGCATTAAAGAAATGGCTTCCCAAATTCGAGGGCTACGTTGCCATAACAACTCAAACAGAGCCTTTTGATGGCGTTTATAACTTTGGAGGTTTTACTGATGGAGACAGGGCATATTGCATGGCCCGTCATTTTCATGCATGCCAGATTTTCCTCATAGGATTTGATTTTGAAAACGTGGTTGAAAAAGAAGGAAAAGATGCGACAATAAAAGCAAGAAAGCTAAAATGGGCTGAAAGAATAATAAAATGGTATGATATGTTGTGAAAAATGAATAAAAGAATATACATCACCCATTGTTCGGCCAAAAAAGATGATTCCTTTCGCGGAACAAAGAAGAAGGTAACCCCTGATAGGCTATATCTTGCAACACCGCTTCAACGCTTTATAAAAAAATGTAAAGATAAAGGTGTTGACTGGGCAATATTTTCTGATAAATATGGCGTGGTCTTTCCACATAATAAAATTGAATGGTATAATAAGCATCCAAGTAAAGTAAAACCCGATGAATTTCGAGATTTAGTTGATGATTTTGTCATGAAACTATCAAAATATGATGAAATTTGGTTTTATCATAATCCCGGTCGCTTCCATCAATTGTATAAAAAATTGGTAGAAAAAGTGAGAAACAGAGGATTAAATGTGAAATTATTTACGCATCTATCCGAAATTAGGTGATAAAAATGAGTGAAAAATGTAAATGGCTTCATGAAATACTGGAGGAATTACCACTGATTAAATACCCTTTCAAATTAGAGCTATTGCCCCTTAATGGTATTTATTTCTTTTACGAAGAAGGAGAAATATGGGGGCATGGTGGCGAAAAATTAAGAATAGTTCGGATAGGTACACATAAAGGAAATAATTTCAGAAATCGCATAGCAGAGCACTTCTTAATTAGTGAGAGGAAAATGGATTTTAATAAAAATAAGCCAAAGCCTGCTGATAGAAGCATTTTTAGAAAGAATATAGGTAGAGCATTACTCCATAAAAATAAGGATCCTTACTTAAAAATTTGGGAAATAGATTTTTTACCTAAGGACAATAGAGCTAAATACGGGGATTTAAGAGACATAGAAAAAGAAAAATCTATCGAGAAACAAATTACAGAAATACTTAGGAACAAATTCTTTTTCAGGTTTATAATTTTTGAAAATGAAGAAAGAAGAATCGGCAGTAGAGGATTCGAGAGTAAACTTATTGGAACAGTATCTAAATGCATGAAATGCAAACCATCAAGAAATTGGCTCGGTAATTATTCACCAAAGAAACAGATAAGAGCATCCGGGCTATGGCTTACACAGCATCTCGGCTCAGAAGGAGTAAATAGTGAGGAAATGGTTATCATTGAAAAACTAGTCCATAAAACAAAAAATTGGAAATTGGATTAAAAACAGATGGTATGGATAATCGAGATTATGAGGACAGCTAACATCTGGATGCTTTCACTTGCCTCTAAATTCTTGTAAAACTTTAAATAAAGAAAACACTTATAATTTTATGAAGAAAATATATGGCATATTGGTTGCCTTGCTTCTTGTAGCAATATATTCAATGGCTCAGCCCAAGATAAATAGCATTACCGATACCCCTGATCCTGTTGAAGTTCCAGGATATAATAATATAACAGCAGACATAACGAATGCTTCGCAAGTATATGTTGAAATTTATTATCCAAATGCAACTCTCATGGGAAATTATTCGATGACAAACATCGCCTCCACAACAACATGGTATTACAACCATACATATGCATATCCTGATCCTTTAGGCACATATTCATATATTGTAAAAGCTTACAATTCCACAGGGTGGAATACTTCATCGAGCTATAGTTTTACATTGCAAGATACCACGCCTCCATCAAGTTCCGTCGACGCTTTACCAAAATACTGGTATAATTCCACAGCTTCTATAACAGCCACTGCAAACGACAATTACAATGTTTCGAATGTGACTTTAAAATATCGCTACAGCAGCGACAATGCAACATGGGGTTCTTGGCAGAGTTTCGCTACCGATAGCTCGCCACCATGGCAATGGAACTTTAATTTTCCGAGTGGCGAGGGCTATTATGAATTTTATACCATTGCAAATGACTCTGCTGGAAATACTGAAGGCGCCCCAGCAACAGCAGATGAAAGCGCCGCCTACGATGCCACGCCTCCTTCATCAAGCATGGATGCAATATCTTACTGGCATACTTCCTTGCCTCTCGTAATAAATGCTACAGCCTCCGACTCGTTATCTGGTGTAAAAAGTGTTACCCTGTATTACCGTTACAGCATTGACAACGCAACATGGGGTTCTTGGCAAAGCTTCGCTACCGATAGCTCGCCACCATATCAATGGGGCTTTAACGCTCCAAATGGAGACGGTTACTATGAATTTTTTGTTATAGCGGAGGATAATGCAAGTAATAGTGAGAGCAAGAGCGCAGCGGAAGAAAAAGCTGGAATAGACACAACATCGCCATCAACGCATATATCAGCAACGCCATCATATGGAAATCATATAACTTCTTCTGCTTCCATAACGCTTTCTGCAACAGATGCAATTTCTGGAGTCAATGCAACATATTATCGCATATGGAATGGAAGCTGGCACCCCGCGCCTGGAAGCGGCGTGGGCAAAGGAAACAATTTTTATGTTTATTCTGGAAGCTTTTCATTGACAAAAGAAGGAACGAACTATGTTGAATATTATAGCGATGATAATGTAGGAAATGAGGAGGCAACGCACAATAAAAGCTATGTTGTTGACAATAGCCCGCCTGTCATATCAGATGTTACAGCAAATCCATCAATTCAGGTTGCAGGAGGGAAGGTAAATATAACATGTGTTATTACAGATACGACAGATATAGACGGAGTTTATCTTGAAGTTACATATCCAGACGGCTCTTTTTCAAATTTCACAATGCATCATATTCCATGCACAACATATTATAGAGAGGAAACATATAGTATAGTTGGGACATACAACTTTACCATATATGCAAAAGATATGCTGGGAAATGCAAATAAAACAGGCATATACCATTTTACAATAACTCCCGCAAATCAACCGCCAGAAAAGCCGAGTTTGACAGGGC
>JAGGWA010000119.1 GCA_021157745.1 Thermoplasmata archaeon | reverse complement strand
TCTCTAAGTTAACCCCTTTTCTTTCTCTCTTTTAATATGACCCTCCCTTTCTTTATCCTGATTATTTCTCCTTTCTCAAGCGTTTTTATTATCTCATTTATTGCATCTTCCGTCAAAAAAATTTCATCTCCATCGAATTTGAAATAACCCGTTTTTTCTATCAACTCTTCTAATTCCATTTTATTTTCGATTTCATCCATTATTCTTCCAACTATGGTTGCTGCAATAAGAAGAGGCATATATTCATTCTTTTTCTTTACAAGTTTTTCTATTCTTTCTGTTTCATATAAAACATCAAGCAAATTTACATATACATCAACGTTTTTGAAAACATAGATTCTCATCTCATAAGGTAGATCTTCAGCGTGTTCTCCAACATAAACTTTTATGTAAGGATCATCTGCTATCTTCCCATACATTTTTCCTTCCTTGTATTTTACGCCATTTTTCTCAAGCAATGAATGGATCATGCTCATGAATTTTAATTCATACATGAATTGGTCGAAAAAGTCTTCGGTTTTTTCTTTTCCAAATTTTTCAACGAGCTCTTTATACATTTTGGAAAGATTCTTCTCTTTTTTTGCTTCTTTCAATTCCTTCCTTATCTCCTCAAATTCTTTCCTCTCTGGCAAAACTTCATCCAAAAATTTTTCCTCAAACTGTTTTACATCGATGCCTTCTTCCATTACTTGGCGAGCCTTTTCAAAGTAGTCTTCAACATCATTAATGATTTCCATAACGTCTTCTCTTTCCTTGTATTTCTCCTTTAACTCGCTTATTTTTCCCTCAATATAATACTTTTCTTCAATGTCAATATCCAGAGCATGCCTTAAATCGCTTCTCACTCCAGCTTTTCTTAAATCTTCAACGATCTCGTTAACTTCCTCCTCATCAAATGAGCCAACGAATAATCTCATATATCCACCTTTGCCATTTTTTGAATTTCCTTTAATTTTTCTTCCTCATCAGCCATTATGGGGCGGGGCAGCTTTTCAACCCTGCTCGCTATTGTATATGTATCTGGGCGAACAGAAATGAGAGGTATTCCAGCTTTATCAGCTTTCGCCAGAATATTCGAAGAAGGTATTATATTATTCGTCAATATGATGGCAGATGTATTCTCTTCTATGCATGCCGCTATAGCGTCGCTTCTATCGCCGCCTGTAATGATAAGCTTGTTCTTCTTTCTGAAATCTGGATGGCGTTTTATCTGGCTTGCTGAAAGAGCAGCTATGAACACGCCATCGAAGTAGTTAGCTATGCCTTCATTTCCAGCAACAACTTTTCCATTCAATTTTTCGACAACATAGCTAACCTTTGTTAACCTTAATTTCTTTATCTCTGGCATATATCCAGCGACTTTAACCCCATTTTCCTCTGCAAACTCTTTCAACTCATCATAATTCTTCACTTTATTGAATATTATAGATGCTTCTTCCATAGAAGAGATGAAACTCACCTTATCTTTTATCTCATTTTCATCTCCTGTTACAACAAATATTGGCATAGCATCGAATTCATTGCATACACTCTTCATATCCAAATTTAAAGATGCTCCTTTCCATATGCTTTCCCCTCCCTCAAATATGAATATTTCTTTTTCTCCAATTTCTTCATATCTTTTTCTAAGCTCTTTCAAAGCATCTTTATAATTGTGCATTATCTTTGAATGGTGCATTCCAAGAGATATTTTTTCAGCTTGCAGTCCAAACAGATTGCTGAAAAGGAGGGCATCGTAATCAACAATCTTCTTTTTAATATATGCAGGATTATCTCCTATTGGTTTCATGTATCCAACGCTTTTATATTTTGAGGAAATTGCTATTGCAGCTGTTGTTTTTCCCTCTCCAGCTTCCAGCGAAGCAACATATACATTCTTCATTTTTCCACCTTTATCAATATTCTGGCATCAACAACCTTTGCTCCTTTTTCATATACAATGAGGGGATTTATATCTAACTCAGCTATTTCTTCAAATTTATCCACGAGTATGCCAATTCTATATATCGATTCAATTATCGCCTTTATATCTTTCCTCTTTTCCCCTCTTATGCCTGCAAGTATTGGATACGAATCTATTTCTCTAACCATTCTTTCAGCTTCCTTTTTTGAAACGGGAGCAATTCTGAATGAAACATCTTTCAGCACTTCAACATATATTCCGCCAAGCCCAAACATCAAAACTTTTCCAAATGAAGCATCTGTTGTTGAGCCAATTATGGTTTCCGTTCCTTTTGGAAGCATTTTTGATATTTCAACCCCTTCTATCCTTGCCTTAGGAACATGCATGCGGGAATTTTTCATTATGAGCTCATATGCATCTATGGCTTCTTCCTCATTATCTATGTTCAAAACAACGCCTCCAACATCTGTTTTATGAAGAATATCCTCAGATACAACCTTCATTGCAACTGGATATCCTATTTCTTTTGCATATTTCACAGCTTCATCAATATTTCTCGCCAGCCTGAAAGGAGGAACATCCAAACCAGCGAGCCTTAAAATTTCTTTTGCTTCATGGCTGAGCAATCTATTTCTTCCCTCATTTATGGCATTGCTGATTATTTTTTCTATGCCTGCTTCATCCATCTCAACATCCTCTATTTTCTCTTCTTCTCTTTTTTCATAAGCCTTATAGAGTGCATGCAAGGATGAAACAGCATCCTCGACTTCGCCAAAAGCAGGTATCCTGTTTTTCTTCATTTCAGCAACGATTCTGCTTGTTCCCTCGCCTCCAAACAATGCATATAAGGCTGGTTTTTTGTCCTTGTATTCCTTATGCACTTTAATGAGTGTATTCATCAGTGCTTCGAGCTCAGCATCACCGCGCTCACAATATAAAGCGAGGATTGCATGAATGTTTTCATCCTCGAAAGCACGTTTCAAAGCAAGTTCATATTCTCGAGCGCCCGCCTGCCCCGTCAAATCTATAGGGTTTTTATAGGAGCCGAACTCTGGCATAACATCCTCGAAAGTCTTTTTCAGCATCTCGATATCATCATACAACTTAAGCCCGTATTTCTCGCATGCGTCGGCAGCGACAACGCCGAGGCCGCCGCCATTCGTTATTATTACGACATTTTTCCCTTTTGGAGGGGGTGAAGAAGCGATTGTTGCAACCCAGTTGAAAGCATCTTCCAGGCTATATGCCCTTATTATGCCAGCCTGGCGGAATGCAGCATCGAAAATTTCATCTGAGCCTGCAAGGGAGCCGGTGTGGCTTGCTACAGCTCTAGCTCCAGCTTTGCTGCGTCCTGCTTTCAGGGCAATTATTTTCTTTTCTTCGGGCTTTTTCTTCACGATTTCCATGAATTCTCGCCCGTTTTCCAAGCCTTCCATATACATGAATATGACTTTTGTGAGCTTATCCTGGAATAAATATGAAAGGATTTCCACCTCGCTTAAGTCAGCTTTATTCCCTATGGATACTATCGATGACAATCCAAGGTTGTCTTCTGCAGCCTTTCCAATCATTGCAATTCCAAGAGCTCCAGATTGTGAGACAACGCCTATGTTTCCCTTCTTAATTTCAGCAGGGCCGAATGTTGCATTTATTGGGGCCTTTGCAGAAAATATTCCAAAAACATTTGGGCCTAAGATGCGTGCTCCATGTTTCTTTGCATTCTCAACAAGTTTGCGTTCTCCATCTATGTTGCCAACTTCAGAAAAGCCAGATGTTATCACAATGATATATTTCGATTTCATTGCAACTTTTTCTGCAAGTTCAACAGCAATTTTTGCAGGCACCACAATTATTGAAAGATCAACTTCGGGAATATCATCTATGCTTTTATATACTGGCAGTCCTAAAATTTCTCCTCCTTTCGGATTTATTAGATACACTTTTCCTTTATAGCCTGAAGCAATTATGTTACGAACAACAATATTTCCTATTTTTCCTTCATGATGGCTTGCTCCAACAATTGCAACGCTCTTTGGATTAAATAATGGTTCTAATGAATGCACATTTGGATATATAAAGCAAGCTTATAAATCTTCTCGAATGAATTTTTTTATCAACTCCAAAACCTCTTTTGCATGGGGAACAAAAAATGAATATTCCTTTCCAGCTCTTATCCTAATCCTCTTTATTATCTTTCCCGACATATCAACATTTTCGATTTCATTCATTTTTATTTCAACATTTCTTGATAAAGCCTTGAAAGAAATTCTTTTATTTGTTATTGTTAGCTTTCCTGCTATCTTAGCCATACCAATTTTTAAATTCGCTTTCCCCTCCCATAGAACAAATTCATTCATAACTTAAAAATAGAATAATATTTAATCTTCTTTTTGATATTGTTCCATGCTTCCAATGGATGAAAGACAAATGAAGAAACTAATGAAAAGAATGGGAATAAATGTTAAGGAGATAGAAGCCGAGAAAGTCATCATTGAAACAAAAGATAAGAAATATGTTTTTGTTAGCCCGAGTGTGAGCATAATGGAGATAAAAGGGCAGCAGACTTATCAGATTGTTGGAAAACCAGAAATTTTTACAAAAGTAAATGAGGAAGATGCAAAACTTGTTGCAGAAAAAACTGGAAAGAGTATAGAGGAAGCAATGAAAGCCCTGGAGGAAGCAAATGGAGACATTGCACAGGCAATCCTCAATCTAAGCTCTTAAACATCAAAATCGCATCTTCACCATCTATGTAATAGCTTTTCAGCAATTCTTTTTCAATAAAGCCAAGTTTTTTGTAAAATTTAATCGCTTCTTTGTTACTCACTCTAACCTGCAAAATTGCATAATCATGCATGTTTTTTAGAATGGTGTTCATCAATGCTTTCCCTATGCCTTTTCTTCTATAGTCAGGATGAACAGCTATCGAAACAATTAGGTGGCGCTTTACATCGCCAATGGCATAGCCAACAACCTTACTATCCAATTCAGCAACATAAAAATTTTGGCCAATGTAGTTGTAAAACACTATAGAGGGATACGGATATTTGAATGAAAGAGACTCGATTTTTATTATGCTGGGTATGTCATCCTGCGTGCATTTCCTTATTTTCATCATCAATTCAAAAAAGTTAAATTCATATTAACATTTCCAAAACATGGAAATCAGAAAAGATTTGCTATATAGCCAGACTCATGAATGGATTTTAAAAAAGAATGGGAGCATAAGAATAGGAATAACAGACTATGCCCAGGATAGCCTTACAGACATTGTATATGTTGAGCTGCCGGAACTGGATAAATATTATAAGAAAGGAGATGTTATAGCAACAGTAGAGTCAGTAAAATCTGTTGGAGAAATATATGCTCCCTGCAGCGGAAAAATCATTGCTATAAATGAAAAGCTTGAAGAGGAGCCTGGAATAATAAATGAATCACCTTACGACGAGGGCTGGATAGCCGAGATGGAAGTTGAAAATGAGGAGGAGCTGGAAGATTTAATGGATGCTGAGCAATATGAGGAATTAATAAGTAAAGAGTAAAGATTTATAAAATAAAAAAAGATTAAGAGGGATTAAAATGAGCAGGGAAAATTTCCAACCTCTTATACCGCCTGAAGAGACCGTTCCTGAATTAACATTGAAAGCTGTTTTAACGGGCGTTATACTCGCCCTGATAATGGGTCCAGCCAATGCCTACCTCGGCTTGTATGCTGGAATGACAGTCTCTGCTGCCGTGCCTGGCGCCATCCTTGCTGTCGCCTTGCTAAAGCCGTTCAAGCCAACTGTGCTTGAAGTTACACTCGGTATGATGGGCGCAGCCTCCGGCGAGGCTCTGGCGGCAGGCGTAATATTCACAATTCCATCTCTTGTCGTTATAGGCGCATGGCATCACATCCATTATGTTGAGACAACCCTGATTGCATTGATAGGTGGCATTTTGGGCGTGCTGTGGATGGTTTTGCTCAGGAGAGCCCTGATTGTTAAAACAGATTTGCCTTTCCCAGAAGGAATAGCTGTTGCTGCCGTTATTAACACAGCGATAGGAGGAGAGGAGCGAGGAGAAGGAGGCGGAAGTTTATGGATGCTCATTGGCGCTATACTCGCTGCTGTAGTTAAATTCTCGCAAGTTTCATTGAATGTCTTTCGTGGCGTAGTTCAGAAAGTGTATGCAGTTGGAAGTTATGGGGTGTTAGGGAAAACAAATAAAGGATTCTTTTATGGTGGCACAGCAGCATCTCCAGCATTGCTCGGCGTTGGCTATATAATAGGGCCAAGAATAGCTGCATTTGTTTTTGCAGGCGGTTTACTTGGCTGGGTTATAATAACTCCTTTAATTCTTCTTTCGACGGGATTGCCTCCTGGGGCGACGCCATTGCAGGGATTCATGGAGATATGGAGTGATTATGTCCGTTACCTCGGAGTCGGAGCCATGGTTGTTGGTGGCTTGTATACAATATGGGCATTGAGAAAGAACTTGGGAGAAGGAATAAGGGAAGCAATCATAGGGCTCAAAGGAGGAACAGTTGAAGAAAAGAAGAGGACGGATAAGGATCTGGATATCAAAAAAGTTTTTCTTGCCATCGGCTTCATGGTCATCCCAGTATTTTTGATATATGCCTGGCTCAGCAACATGTATGCGGTAAGCCTTTTCATGGCGATATTTCTCGTTATACTCACATTCATAGCAAGTGCAATAGCAGGTTATATGGCTGGATTGCTTGGCTCATCAAATAATCCTATATCTGGCGTTACCGTGGCGGTTCTGCTTATTGTCGCCCTGATAATGCTTGCATTTGGCGTTAGAGGAACATCTGGAATGGTCATCGTTGTTGGAATGGCAGCCGTCGTATGCACAGGAGCCGCCATTTCTGGAGATGTTCTGCAATCTATGGCAGCCGGTCAGATGCTTGGAGCAACGCCATGGAAGCAGCAGCTGGCGGAGATAATAGGAGTTAGTGCTGCTGCGCCTGTTCTTGCAATCGTTATCCAGGCATTGGACAAGGCGTATGGAATAGGAAGCGTTAATTTGCCTGCACCACAGGCATTTTTAATGGGTGGCATAGTTAAAGGAGTGATAGGCGGGCAGATGGTATGGCCATTCGTTATAGCTGGCGCTTTCCTTGCCATAGTGCTGATTTTAATGGATATACCAGTTTTGCCAGTTGCAATAGGAATTTATCTTCCTTTCACACTCAGCGTTCCAATACTGGCTGGAGGAATAATAAGGGCTATTGTGGATAGAATACTCAAGAAAGAATCACCGGAGGAAGAGGAAGAAGAGGAGCTAAGCGACTGGGAGATGGCAATAAAAACAACTGGAATAAAGCCAAAGGAAAAGGCGCATCGCGTTGGCTTGCTTTTCTCAGCAGGTTTGATTGCTGGTGAGGCTTTGATGGGTGTAATATCTGCTTTCCTCATCATAGGGCACATCAATCTCAAAATAATGGAGACCGCACCAGCATGGCCAGGCATGCTGATATGGGGCTATATTGCTTTCCTGCTTGGATATGTCGTCATCAGAGAATTCAGAAAAGCTAAAGCAATGGCTGAGTAAAAAGCCAATACGCAATGCAGAATGGATCGAAGAAGATGGGCTCATAAAGCTTAAAGTAAGGAAGTTTAAAAGCAAGGCTGGCATCCTTATATGCAAGATCTTGAACAAACCCAATTATTTTTTTGTTAATTTTGATGAAATTGGCACTTTTGTATGGAAAAACTGCGATGGCAAAAATAGCATTGAAGACATATTAAATATGCTTGAGAAAAAATATGGTGAGGAAAAGATGCTTGAACGCCTTTATCTCTTCATGAAAATGCTCGAAAGAGGAGGGTATGTGAGATATGAATGATATGAATGGCAAACCTTTTCTAAAGGCTTGCAAGAGAAGCGATGTGAAGCACTGCAGTGGTCATCACGCCTTTTTAATTCATCCCTTCAACTC
>JAGGWA010000053.1 GCA_021157745.1 Thermoplasmata archaeon | reverse complement strand
TATTTATATGAAAAGGAGCCAGAAAAGCTGTATAACGCTGTCAAGCATCTCCCGATGGCGGGTGGCAAGCGCCTCCGCCCCCTCGTGGCATATCTGGCTTGCGAGGCTTTGGGCGGAGATGGAATGAAAACGATTCCATTTGGAGTGGCGTTAGAGTTCATACATACTTTCACGCTTATTCATGATGATATAATGGATAAAGATGAGATGAGGCGCGGTATGCCGGCTGTCCATAAAAAATATGGGGAAAATGCTGCCATACTTGCTGGCGATACTTTGTTTGCCAAAGCATTCGAAACTATATCAATGATAAAGAACGAGGCTATCGTTAAAAGGCTGACAAGAAATGTTGCAATAATGGCTAAGGAGATATGCGAGGGACAGGAAATGGATATGGAATTTGAGGAAGTTGATTATGTGGATGAGCAAATATGGCTTGAAATGATAGAAAAAAAGACGGCGAGGATGTTTGAACACGCAGCTATGGGCGGCGCAATCATAGCGAATGCCAATGAAGATGAAATAGAAGCGATGCGTAAATATGGCTTGAATCTTGGGATGGCATTTCAAATATGGGATGATTGCCTTGATGTGATAGGAGATGATATAGGAAAACCTGTTGGAAGTGATATAAGAGAAGGCAAAAAAACATTGATGTATCTGCATTCCTACAGGCTGAATAAAGAGGCTTTGAAGGATTATGGAAAGGGAGGAGATGTTGAAAAAATAATAGAGTTATTCAGGGAAAATGGCTCGATAGAGTATGCAAAAAAAGCTGCATATGAATATTCAAATAAAGCAATTGATGCAATAAAGAATTTGAAGGAAAGTAAAGCAAAGGATACGTTGATAAAGCTGGCAAAATTTGCTGTTGAAAGAGAGAAATGATCATGCATTCATTTTCCTTTCTTTTTCTGCAACTATTTTCATCATTTTAACGACGCTATCTGGATTCAAAGAGATGCTGTCTATTCCATTTTCAACCAGAAATTCAGCGAATTCTGGATAATCACTCGGAGCCTGTCCGCATATCCCTATTTTTCTTCCATATTTTTTGGCTACTTTTATAACATTCTCAATCATCTTTTTGACGGCGTCGTTTCTTTCATCAAATAGATGGGCTATGAGAGCAGAATCTCTATCTAATCCTAAAGTTAACTGAGTTAAATCATTCGAGCCTATGGAAAAGCCATCAAATATTTTTGCGAATTCTTCCGCGAGTATAACATTTGAAGGAACCTCACACATAACATATATCTCCAGTCCATCCCTTCTAAGTCCAAATTTTTCCATTGTTTCTATTACACGAAGCCCTTCCTCTGGCGTCCTGCAAAATGGCACCATCACCTTAACATTTTTCAATCCCATTTCATCTCTAACCTTCTTGATCGCCTCGCACTCCAGACCAAAGGCAGGCATGAATTTCTCATCATAGTAACGGGAAGCCCCCCGCCACCCAAGCATTGGATTGCTTTCTTTCGGCTCATACAACTCGCCGCCCACCAAACTTGCATACTCATTTGTTTTGAAATCGGAAAAACGAACAATTACATCCTTTGGATAGAATGCAGCTGCTATCATTGCAATCCCCATCGCAAGTTTATCAATAAAAAATTGTTTTTTATCATCATATCCGATTGTTGCCATATCTATTTTTCTTACTATTTCCTTGATTTTTTCATCATCGCTTTTCTTAAGTTTATCATATTCTATCAGAGCCATCGGATGGATTCCAATATATGAACTTATTATGAATTCCTCTCTTGCAAGACCCACTCCATCATTTGGAAGCATACTCTGCATGAATGCTTTTTCTGGAATTGCAACATTCATCATTATTTTTGTTTTGGTTGGTATTTTTTTCAAATCAATTTCCTTTTTTTCATACTTTAGTATCCCTTTATACACTCTTCCGATTCCCTCTGAGCAATCAACCGTGAGTTCCATCCCATCTTTTATTATTTTTGTTGCTATGCCTGTTCCCACAACTGCTGGAATGCCAAGTTCCCTGCTTATGATGGCAGCATGACATGTTCTTCCTCCTCTATTTGTCACAATGGCGGATGCTTTTTTCATTATTGGCTCCCAATCTGGATCCGTCATGTCTGTGACAAGTATGCTTCCTTCAGCAAAATCTTTAGCTTCCTCCACACTTTCCACAACTCTTGCTTTCCCTGCACCTATTTTATCTCCTATTGCAAGCCCTTCGAGCAGCACATCTCCCTTTTCAAGCAACACATGTTTGTAAAATGCCTTCTTTTTTGAATGCACTGTTTCAGGTCGAGCCTGAACAATATATATCTTTCCATCTATGCCATCTTTAGCCCATTCTATGTCCATTGGCATTCCATAATGCTTCTCTATCTCCTGCCCCATTCTGGCAAGCTCAAGAATTTCATCATCATTTAAAACAAAGGTATGGCGCATCTCTTCATCCGTATCTTTGATAGCGACGCCGCCTGCGCTGCCGTAAACAATCATTTTTTCCTTTCGCCCCAATTTTTTACTTATGATTGGTCTGTATTTATCGAGGGTTGGTTTGAAAACGTAAAATTCATCTGGATTGACAATGCCTTTCACCAAAGCCTCGCCGAGCCCCCATACGCCCGTTATGTATATTACATCTCTGAATCCACTTTCTGTATCTAGGGTGAACATAACTCCAGATGATGCCAAATCAGATCTTACCATTTTTTGAACCCCTACAGAAATATATGCACTGGTATGAGGAATGTTATTATGAATGCGGTATGCTATTGCTCTATCTGTAAAAAGAGATGAAAAGCATTTTATTATGCTCTCCATAATTTTGTTTTTTCCCACATTCAAAAATGTGTCCTGCTGCCCAGCAAAGCTTGCTGTCGGCATATCCTCAGTGGTAGCGCTGCTTCTTACCGCCACCTCAATTCCATTTCCATACATTTCCTCCAGCCTTTCATATGCATTCAGGATGGCATCTTCAAGTTCAGATGGTATTTCTGCGTCCAAAATCATTTTCCTTATTTTCTCTCCAGCCTCCATCAATTTTCCAACATCTTTTGCATCTATTCCTTCCAGTAGCTTTTCTATTTCCCTTTTTATCCCAGCCTTTTCAATAAAATATTTATATGCTTCAGTTGTAACAGCAAACCCATATGGAACCCTTATCCCCTTTGAGGATAAATTTCTATACATTTCACCTAAAGAAGCATTTTTACCTCCCACCCTTGAAATATCATCTTTTCCAATTTCATCGAACCATGCGATGTATCCCATAAAAAGAATCAATCACGAGCTTTTAAATCTTATACTCTCGCATTCGCCGTCAGAATTTCTCCATAGATTGAGGCATCTTTCTCCATAAACAATACTTTTAATGCTCTCGGAAGCAGCCACATATTTTTGTTGTTATCATCGTTGCTTCCATCATCTGAAAAACTTTCTTTATGTCCTATTTCATTTCCAATGTAATAGTTTATGACTAAAATTTTTCCCATCTCTTTTTTTGTTGCATTTTCTCCATTTATATCAAGCAATTTTTTATTTCCATAAAATTCTATTCTTATTCTGTGTTCTCCAATACTGTCATCGACATTTATAATGGGAGTACTCCAGTTAACGCTATAATCTTTATCTATCTCCGCATTATATGGCGTGTTTGGCAAAGTTGCCACAAGATTTTCATCGATATAAATCTTTGCATATACCTTCGCTGTTGAATTTCTTATTGAGAGAGGTGTTTTTATTCTAAAACCATAGATATACACCTTTATCCCAGCATCGGAGTAAGGAACCAGATCCTGCGTATCCGGTATGCCATCGTTGTCATCGTCAGGGTCTTCATTGTCACCTATTCCATCCCCATCATTGTCTTTCCATTCATGCGGATTGTGAGGAAATGCATCTTCTTTATCAGGAATTCCATCGCCATCGCTATCCTTATTTGGATTGAATACGCTCTGATAATTTTTGTATACAAAAGGTGTTACAATTATGATAATCAAAACTATTATTATTGCAATGAATATCAATATCAGATTCCTTTCCCTTCCAAGCATTTAAAAAATAATGTTGCATTACTTAAAAATTTATTCATATTATCCGCCATTTCGTTTCTTCTCCGATATCTTCAAGTTCTATCCCAGCTTTTTTCAGCTCATCTCTTATTGAATCAGCAAGTTTATAGTTCTTCTCCTTCCTCGCTTTCTTCCTTATTTCAATCAATTTTTCGATTATGCTCTCTGCCTGTCCTCTGAGCCCATATTTTTCTCCAATTTTTTTAATTGCTTCTTCATCGAGACTTTTCTCTTCCTGCAGCAATGTGAGGACGTTTGCCATTTTTGTGAATTCATTCAATGCATATTTGCATAGTTTTCCATTTGGTTTTTTCTTCATTAAAACTTTATTCGTTTCCTTCACAAATTCAAATAATGATTCTATGGCTTTAGGAGTGTTGAAGTCATCATCCATAGCTTCCTCGAAATCTTCTTTTATGCTGCCTATCGCTTTAAAATAACTTTTTTCCATTTCATCTAACTCGCTTTCATCTAACTCGCCATCTTCTGCAAGCTCTTCAAGATTTTCTTTAACAATTCTCAATCTTTTTAAAGCATTCTCAGCATTTTTTAATGCCTCCTCGCTAAAGTCAGCTGGACTCCTGTAGTGATATGAAGCAAAGAAGAATCGAAGTGTCTCGCTCCCCCATTTTTCCATCGCCTCCCTTAAAGATATAACATTCCCCAAAGATTTACTCATCTTTTCTCCCCTAACCTTGAGCATTCCAGAGTGCAACCAGTAATTCACGAATCTTTTTCCATAGCATGCCTCTGCCTGCGCTATCTCATTCTCATGGTGTGGAAATATCAAGTCGGCGCCGCCGCCATGGATATCAAGAGGCACGCCAAGATACTTCGAGCTCATTACAGAGCATTCAATATGCCATCCTGGCCTACCATAGCCCCAGGGGCTTTCCCATTTTGGCTCACCTGGTTTGGCTTCTTTCCATAAAGCAAAATCTTCTGGCCTCCTTTTTTTATCTCCCACCTCTATTCTCGCTCCAGCCTTTATTTCATCGAGTTTTTGATTTGAGAGGCGACCATAGTCTTTGAATTTTTCAACACTGAAGTATACATCACCATTTGAAACATAAGCAAACCCTTTTTTAATCAGTGTTTCTATCATTTTAATCATATCATTTATATGCTCACTTGCCTTTGGATACAGATTGGCTGGTTTTATTCCAAGTTTATTCATGTCTTCAAGGCATCTTTTTGCATAGTTGGCGGAATATTTTAATGGATCCATGCCAGCTTCATTTGCAGCTTTTATTATTTTGTCATCTATATCTGTTATATTCTGCACATAAAATACTCGATAACCTTTATATTCCAGATATCTCCTTATTATATCGAAAGCAACATATGTGCGAGCATGCCCGATATGGGCATCGCTATACGTCGTCATACCACAAACATAAAGTTTAACTATGCCCTCTTCCAGAGGAATGAATGGCTCTTTCTGTCTGGTGAGAGTGTTGTATACTTTAAGCATAATCTTGTAATTCATATTTGTTAAAAAATTTATGGCGACATGCTCTGGAAGAAGAGAATGGATAGTATGGTGACGATTGTGAACAGAATTACCGAGGTTGGAAGATATTTTCCAATGTCATACATGTATTCTATCTTATCATCTCCTTCATCTATTCCATTGGCAAGCCTGTTCAGCAGGAAAATGAGCTCGATAATGTATACGCCGATGACAAAAACAAAATAATTGGGTTTTATATTGACAAAATTTGCTGCTGCAAAGGCACTCGAGCTTGGCATTCCCAAAAGCGTGGATGAAATGAGTTTTGTTATGCCCAAAGTTACGCCTGCAATTATTGGAGCAAATATGTTGGCAGTTGTTCTCAAAGTTGATGTTAAGGTGCCAAGAGCATTTTTTATGCTTTTCTCAACATTCTGCAGTTGTTTAAGATGATCAGCTATTTTAACTATTGCCACTCCAGCAGCAACATAACTTTTCTTTATTCCTTCTGCCAGCAACTTCATTATGGCTCGAATCCTGCTTGAATAGACATGCTTCAAAGAACCAAATTTTTCATCGAATAGGGCGGCTCTTGTATTCATTCTCATTGAAAGAAGATTGTATGATGTTCTTTCAAACACCTTTGCTATTTTCGAGCCTTCCAATGCATGAGATGCATATATAAAGGCTTCTTCAGCTGGCTTTCCTTCCATTATCCTTTTCCCCAATACGTATAGGGCATCGCCAAACTCGTTTTCCATCTCCTTTATTTCATCCCTTATCCTTTTATAAGGGGAATATGTGGTCAATGAATATGTTGAGAAGAACGTCGCAAAAGCCCATAGTGCTATGAGGCTGGATGGAAATATTGATGAAGGAAAAAATTTTAGAAAAATGAGCCCAATAAAAGATACGATAAATGCTGCAATTAAAGCGATGACAGCATTCTTCTTTTTATTTAGATTCCGTAACTCAGGATGGCTGTGAGGGATTGGAGCAAGAGGGAAGGTGGCGGGGCGTGCCGCCAGTATCTTTCTGATGTAAAAGAGAAGGACGAGAGGCAGTAAAATATCGTAGAAAACAAATATTTCCATTATTCCTATCTTGAATTTTGTTTTTATGAGCGACAGGGCCGGAAACATTGCAACTAAAGCGAGAGGAATCATTACACCCATTGAGTATATCACGAGCGTGGGCTGATGCAGTTTTTGAGAGAAATCCATCATCATTGATTTTGTTCCTTCCAGAACAACATCTATGCTTCTGTCCAATGTTGTATTTCTTTCGTTGCTTTTTTCGTGGACTGCACTTCTTATCAGATGAAGTGCTCTTTTCAGATAATCGCTCCATTTTCCCCATAAATTTGCAAAATAGGTTATTGCATCATCTATGCTTTTATGAATCCTTATTTCCATATCCCATAGCAATTTCCTCAAATCTTTTGCTAAAGATGTATTTGATTCTCTCGCAGCAAACCTAAAGGCATTTTCAAGATTCGGATTTAGTTTCAAATACATTACAATATAGCTCAAAACTTCTGGAATGTCTCCGAGGGAATGTATCTTCATCTGTTTTGCCTTATATTTTGGATACTCGCTAACAATCTGGAGAGCCAGTAAAGGAAAAAGGAGGGTAGTCAAAATCATGATCAGGATGGCAAAATAGCTGGAAGCTATGGAAAAGTGATAGAAGAATAATATTAGGGCATCGATGAACAAAGAGAATAAAAATGCTATGACAGCGGAACCATAAGAAAAAAGAAGAATTTGATAGGGCTCAAGAGTCATACCTGTAAAAGTTAAAGAATCTATGAATTCCTGGGATACAGATTTATTTGCTTTTTCTTTAAATTTCTCAATGTCGCCAACCATCCATTCAAAATTTTTAGCTGCCTTTCTGCATATGCTTTCGAAATTCATTTTATATATTCAGCATACCACTTCATCCATTTCTTTTCTATTTTTCCATAATCAATTTTTCTCTTATCCTTGCTTTCTTCGATAAGCATCCAGAATGCATTGTTTGCATCTCTTACAGCTTTTGCCTCCAGAAGCTCTGGATTTTTATTTCCTTCTTCAACAATCCTCTCCTTTATTTTCGCCCTCAGCCTTATATTGGCTAAAGCATTTTCAATGCTTATTCCCCATTCTTTTGCTATCCTTCCGATTATCTGAGATTGTCCCATCTCAAGCAGATCGGTTGATTCCAGTCTGTCTCTTTCGGCATTATAAAGCATGACATCTTGAAACATTTTATCCGCTTCCATAACGTTAGCTGTTTTAACAACCTCAGATATCTGAATGACCCTCCTCCTCTTTTCCATTCCTCCTCCGATACGCATGGGAGCAGCTATTATGACGACGTCGGTTGCTTTAAAGGAGGCTGGCGTAACCCCTATGTCATACACGATTCTTTCAAAAACATCTCTCGTGGTGGCGCCATGTATTGTGCCAAGCACAACATTGCCAGCCGCCCCCACCCTCATTGCCTCGAAAAGCACCTTTGTTTCCTCCCCTCTGACTTCTCCAAGAATGAGAACAGATTCTCCAAGACGGAGAGCCGTTCGCAAGGCAGTTTTTGGATCGACGCCACCATCTCCTGTTATTGATTGAGTTATCAAGGATTGAATTTTGTAGCCCAAGGATTGGAGTTCATCAACCGGCAATTCTGGAGTATCTTCTATGGTGAGAATCCTGAATCTCTGTGGTATTTCCAGTATCAGGGAAGAAAGCAACGATGTCTTTCCTGCTCCTCTGCTTCCTGCAATCAGAATCGTAGCCTGTCCATCAACGAGGAAGCTCAATAAGCCAGCAGCGAGAGGAGTAAGCATATTCAATGAAACCAATTTTGGCAGAGTCCATGGAGTCATGCTATGCCTTCTTATGGCAAATGCTATGCCTTTTGGAGTGAGAGGCGCAGATATTGCGGCAACTCTGGCCTTGTATTTCTCAAGCCCCAGGTCAAGTATTGGCGACGCCTCCGAAAATGGTCTTCCACTCAAGCTCCTGAAGCGAGAGGATAAAGCCTCAACATCATTCTCGGAGAAATATATGTTGGTCGTATATTCTTCGCCATTCCAGACAATGTGCAAAGGATTATTGCTTACTGGAGCGTTTATGTAAATGTCCTGTATGTTATCATCGTAAAGCAAATCTTCAAGCAATCCCAAACCAGCCGTATATTTTGCAAAAATATCCGATAGCATTTCCAGTCTTTCCACTCCAAGTTGTAAATCTTTTGCCATTTTTTTGATTTCATTTTTGGCAAATCTTTTGAAATATTCTCTCGAGCTTTCAGGATCCATAAAGGATGCATCTTCTGGACGATGTTTTGCCAATCTTTCCTTTACTTCCTGCAACAATTTTATTTCTTCAACAGGAAGATTGTATTCTGGAGGAATGACGAAATACATTTTCTCTGGTCTTGACGAGAGAGAATACAAAGAGACTTGCATTTTCCTTCCTTTCCCAACTTCATATTTTTTAATAAAAACAGCATCTCCAGGAGGGGAAAAATGTATATATGTATCGAAAAATATCGGTCGCACATAAGGCTGCATTTCATGCATGTAATAAAAATTGCTTTCTTTGTCATCTATCTCCAGCCCAATTTTTAATATCTTACTCATTAGCAAATTGCATTCATCATCGAGTATAACAGGCTTTTTCTTTCCTTTTCCTTTTTTATTTTTCATAAAAATTTTGTATGCTTCTATTGGATCCTTTCTGGCAAGATTTATTATGTCCTCGTCCACACCACATTTTTTCATGGCTCTGGCATCGAGAGATGAAATTATATCAATGAAAGTGGCAAGTTTTTTCAAAAGCTCCATTGAGGAGCCATCAAAAACCTTTACAAAGGTATGATTCAAAACTATTTTATCTGCATTTTCTTTGATTATGATATCGAAAATATTTTTTCTGCAGTTTTCATCAAGCAAAGATGATGAATGCTCGCAATCCATGCAATCGATTGTAACTGCTTTCTTGCCTCCCTCGTTGTCTATTGAGTATTTACAGCTCAATAAAGTTAAATAGTTATCCAAGTATATATTTTTCGATTGCATGGACGAGAAAATATATGTTTTGGGAAGCAGAGATAATGTAAAGGAAGGTATTTTGAAGATAGGAAGATATTATGCAATAGATGGCTCTCTCGGCTCAAATGTGTATTTAGATGCTTTAAAACCACATGTCATATTAATATGTGGAAAAAGGGGATATGGGAAATCATATACCATGGCTACAATAATAGAAGAAATGGCGATGTTGGATGATGAAATAAAAAGAAATATTGGAATAGTTATCATTGACACCTTAGGAATTTTCTGGACGATGTTTTTCCCAAATAAGAAGCAGGAGAAAGAGCTGGAAAAATGGAGACTCCAACCAAAAAATTTCGATATAACCATATTCTCCTCCCGTGAAAATGTTGAAGAATACAGAAAAAAAGGAATAGATGCAAAAGAGTTGCTGATCAAAACATCGGAAATAGAACAGCATCACTGGACTCAACTTTTTGGTTTATCTTTGAAAGACTATGTTATGGCAGTCATAGGAAAAGCCATACAAAAAATGAAAGGCAGCTATTCCATAAATGATTTGATTAAGGCTATCTACGATGACAGCAAGGCTGATGAGAAAGTAAAAGCTGTTGCAGAAAACTTTCTCGCCATCGCTAACTCATGGAATATTTTTGGAAAGGAAGGAATTGGAGTAAAAGATATAGTTAAAAAAGGGAGGATAAGTGTGATTGATTTGAGTCCCTATGGAGAAGAAATAAAAGTTGTTTTGCTTGCCATTATAGCAAAGAAAATTTTTGAAGAAAGGGTTAAGGAAAGGAAAAAATATGAAGAAGGCTTGCTGACTGACTCCAAGATAAAAGAAGATGTGCCAATAACATGGCTTGCCATAGATGAGGCCCATGTGTTTTTACCACACGAGAAAAATATCTCAAAAGATGTTTTGATAAAACAATGGATGCGGCAGGGACGCCAGCCTGGCGTGGCCCTTATATTGGCGACCCAAAGGCCCAGCTCTTTGGATGAAGAAGTGCTTTCGCATGCTGACATAATAATCTCGCACCGCCTTACTGCACAGGAAGATATAGATGCGTTGAACAAAGTGAGGCCAACATATATGCATGAGAGCATAGGCGATGCTGTCAAAAGGATTGGCAAGGAGCGTGGTGTGGCTGTTATAATCGATGACACTTCAGAAAGCATGCATGTAATAAAGATTCGTCCCCGTCTTAGCTGGCATGGTGGAGAGGAGCCAAGCGCAAAACATTGACAGACATTGACAAAACATTAATATATTATAAGCAGATACTTATATATGAAAAGATTATTTGCGGCTTTTATAGGACTTATTTTGCTTACGCCCCTCACATTTACCCATGAATCGATAAAAGTTGAACAGAAGGAGGCGCCACAAATTGTTGAGCATGGAGAAAGCATTTTAATAGAGCAGCAGAAAAGCTACAATTTCACCATTTTGGATGAGCAGATAGGGGCTTTTGTTTATA
>JAGGWA010000004.1 GCA_021157745.1 Thermoplasmata archaeon | reverse complement strand
TTTTCAACATATAATGGCATATCAACATGCTCTTTTACAACATTCTTCATCTCCTTCCATAGCTCTTCATCATAGTTATGATAGTAATCGTATGCAATATCATGCATAAAAATGAATGAACCTTTTCCATATTCAATTTCTCCTTCATCAATGTCAAATCCCAGAGCATAGGCATCGAAAACAACAGCTTTTCCGCCCTGCTCCACATACTGGAATATAATGTCTTTTTGCTTTAGTGTGATATTTAAAACATTTGGAATGAAAATTAAATCATAAGGAATGAGTTGCTCCAAAGAAAGCCTTTCCTCCATATAATAGCCATCTCCGTCGAAAATAACTTCATAGGGCACATTTGACTCTGCAAGCATTTGGGCTAAGCCAAGGTAGCTATCACTTTTATTTCTCATCCCCTCTCCATACAAATAAAGGATTGCAACGGGACTATTGATAACTCCGTCATATAAATTACTGTGCTTTAAAACAAATTCATATATGGCTGCGCATCCTAACCAATCTGATTCTTTCCCCCATACTCTTATGAACCAATTTACAAATGCTCCTCGATTTGCATAAGCTTCCGCACATAAAATGGAAAGATAGTTGCGGTATGAATGTATGTTATCTCTTGCAATATACGCTGCTTCATCAGCCCCAAGCAGAATTACGGCTGGAGCATGCGTAGAAGCATAAGCTAACTTTTCCCATGCCACCCATTTGGCACGAGGCAAAGAAGGCAAATCTTCATCCAATGCTGTATATCTGTTTTCAAAGGTAAAAAAGTCAATTAAATCAGCAAATAGCAAGCCTTTGCACCAGTAGCCACCCATGCGAGGAGTGCCCAAAGCATATGAATTTGCAGCAATTGCCACATACTTTCCCTTTTCCTCTGCATATTTTCTAAGCTCTTCAATAAGCCTTTTCTTTGCCTGAAAATTCCCTATTTCCAGAAATTCAAAATATTCTTTATTCAGTTTATCAGCTTTTATTCTTTCATAATATGGCAAATACATTGTTTCTGCTATTCTACTTTTCAAATCATATGAAGATATGTTATCTATTCCAAAGATTTGTTTTAACTCTTCATCACTGTATTTGCTGGCAAGATAATTGCGAAACTTTTCAATTGTTACATTGCTGAAGCCAGGAGCGTCGAGCCAGTCAATGTATTGAGAGAACCACTGATACATTGGAATGAAGTCCGAGCCCTGTATTTCATCAAGTACAATTAAATCCGCTTCAGCATCTATTGCTTTCTTTCCGTGTTCAATGCACCAATCAATAAACTCATCATTTAAAGCATTCATCCAGTATGATTTTGCTTCATGATCCCAATAACAAAGCTTGCCATCTACACTTCTACAAGCCCATTCTTCAAGCTTATCTCCTTGGAATGAATGATGACCTTGTGTCGTTAAAATAGTTGCAGGAACAAGTAACCCTTGTTCATGCTGTGCATCCACAAAATCTTCGTCACTTTCATATTCTCTGCCTGAGAGAAGGGATTCAAGGTATCTCCCAAAAGCAAAAGGAGATGACAAATTCCCGGCAAAATATCCATTCCATAAGCCATTTACGGTAATGTGAAATAATTTTACATCATCTGGTGGTAAAGCAACCATATCATATACCTGAGGCAAAAGAAACCACTCATTTTTTATTTTGGATGAACTGCCATCCTCTACCAATATAAAAGATGATGAAACCAGTATGGCTACAGCCAACAAAATGCATATTTTTATTTTCATAATTTTATTGAATGGTCTATCTGTTTTATATTTTTCCTGATTTATATGTTGATTATCCATATCTCTTGCTCATCTTCTGCCAATGTATCTTCATTATATGCCACAACCTTCATTGTATATTTTCCTACAGCTGTTTCATCCCATGTCCATTGATAAGGCGAGGAATCATCTTCATATTTTAGCTCATCATTCAAATAAAATTCTACTCTGTCCCCATTTGTTTCTGCCTCAACAGTTATTCCTCCTATAACTATAGCCCTGTTTGATGCAATGGGCATTATCTCTCTATTCATTATGTAAAGCATTCCTTCTCTTGGCTTTGTTATAGCCACATATAGTTTACTTTCATTTAATGAATAAAGCAGAGTTGCCTGAGTATGAAGTGTGAAGCTTATTATACTTTCATTTTCATTTTTCTCTACATCTATTTTCCTCCATTCTCCCATAAAATCAAGTAATTTTACATTGCTTACATTTCCTTTTATTTTTATCTCCACATTCTGTGGAGATGGAACAGCATTTTTATATTCTACCCCATTAAAATTGAGGATGCGCAACATTTTTTCTCCATCTTTTTCATATGGTATTGCAATGACATTTCCATCTATTTCACACCCTGCTTCATATCCTGATTTTTCCATCATGGTTAGAAATTCCTGTCTGATTTCCTCAGCCTCTCTTTTATTGCTATAATTGCTCCACGGCTGCGCCGCCCAGAAGAAATATCTTCCCAATGGCGTTATTGTAAAAATGCTTTTTCCCTTGCCATATTCATTTTCATATATTTCGCCATGCGTTGCTTCATTTATTCCGACTCCAAACACATCTTTCAAAAGAAAATCGTCTCGCTTTGCCCCATATTTTGTGTATAAAGATGTTTCATTTATTACAACAATTTTTCCTCCATTTGCAACATATTGCCTTATTTTTTCTGCTTGGCTTTCATTCATGCATGCAAAATCTGGAAGAATAACGATGCTATATCCCGAGAGATTTTCCATGTCTTCATTTATCACCTCAAAAGGTATATTTGATTCCATAAGCATCATGACCACACCAAGAAATGCATCATGATATGCGTATCCTTCCCAGTTCCCCCTGTCAAGATAGTCGAGAGTGTGGCGGGAATATACAACGGCAACATCTGCATCGCTCTTCCATCCATAGAAATAATCATCATGATTGTCGAGCCATTCAAAAAAATCATGCATAAATTGCTCATCAACTATGCCTGCCATTCCTATGTCGCCAGATGTATAATAATTGAAACCCATCGTAGTAACCAAAGCTGCATGGAATCTTGCCAGCGAAACTTTGCCATGTTCAACATATGAAAGAAGCCATGAGGCATTTCTGCTGGCTGCAGCATCAAAATCATGCCATAGTTTTAGAGTAGCAAGCATGTGGAGCCATGTATAATACTGGCACTCATAAAATGGCCCTGTATACTCATGTGCTATCACATCACAAACACCTGGCATTCTTATAACATCTGATGCAACCTGCGTTGTGTGGACGCTTCCATCAGAAGAAGTTTCTATAACAAGTTTGCAATCGGGATTGCCATCCTTAATTGCATCACGAAATTCTCTCACAAAATCCAGAATCTGCTCATATCGCCATTCAACAAATTTAAGCCATGCTTCGTTGCCCCAATCTGGCTGCGTCGGCGGCGCAGGCATCGTTAAACCTGTATCATTGTGAAAATCTGCTCTGCTTGCCTCGTCAAGCGTGGGCCATTGATTATGCCATGCATCGCCAAAATCAAAGCACAGGTGAGGGACATCGAACCATATTGCATCTGCTCCTGCTCTGGCTATTTCTCTTGCCTCATTCATTATTATTGTGCGATATTCTCTATTGCTTGGGCTCAGCCATACATCCTCATCATGCTCCCCAACCCAGAAAGGCATTCCTGGCATGCTTCCATAAAAAACCGCTTTTCTGCCATCTATGCCAACCTGCAGCCATTCTGGATGATCTGTATATGTACTTCCTTTGCCATCATCATCTTTTCCATCCATGTTCATGTCGCTATCATATGTTTGCATTTCCAGTGGGGCAAAATAAATCATGTATTTTATGCCTGGATAATGAGAATGAATATACGATGCCCTTTGCTTAAACTCCTGCAAACTTTCATTGAAATGCAATATTCTGCCTTGATATGTATCGCTAAATTCAGCCCAGTCAAGAATAACATTTGCTCCATTTGCAATTGCCCTTGCAACGCCATCTTCCCATGTTGTGTTATAGCCATATGGGGTCGTTATTCTGGCATGCATAAGCCAATCATCATGGTTTGAGCCATTATTTAAAACTGGAACATGCAGTGCAACAATTACGGCAATTCCAACCGAAATGTATTTCATGTCAATAATCGAACTTTTTATTTTAATCTTTTACTTTTGCTTCCAGTCATTTCACAAAAAATATATATTGAAATGAATTTAAAGGAAGTGAAAAAATTCATTGTGGTAGCGATATCAATATTGCTTCTCCTGCCGTCTTCCCTTCAATCAAGAAATTTTGGTGAGGAAACGAAGCTTCCATCCAAGGAAGATATCATCGGATTTTTAAATGCGATCCAGCAAAAGAGTAAAAATTTTTTTTCTGGGAAAGGAAATATAGCCGAAGATTTGGTTTTGTTCTCCAATGATATGAAAAACGCTTCATTGGTGGATGCATTGGAAAAATTTTATGAAATAAATGGCATAAATTATGATGTTTCTTCGATTCAATCATTTCTGAATGAAAGCAACATGCCAGAGGATGTGCAAAATTCGATTGCCTTGCTTCTATACACATATGTCAATGCTTCGATGAATCCAAATAAGGTTGAGGCTGCTTTTTTGATTGCATACGCCATAAAAGAAACAGGCTACTATCTGAATAAATTCATGCTAAATGAAACAATTTTTGGACCATATGGAAAAATTGCATTTGGAGGAAAGCATGATGATATCTATTCGAATTATTCATTTGTGATCGATTTTGATGGCAACGATGAATATCAAAAATGCCTTTTCATTGTTGATTTGAAAGGGAATGATAAATACATTGAAATGGTTGCAATAAATGATACATATATCACAATAGATGAAAATGGAAACGATGCATACACAAATGCATGCTATTCCATTAATGGAAGCTACTATCTCTTCGACTTGAATGGCAACGATACCTATGCCCAAAAGATATGCTCATCATATGAAGATGGCTATGCCTTCCTCCTCGATTTTGATGGCAACGACGTCTACAGAGGCATGAACGAAACGCAGGCTTTCTCTCGCGACTCTATTTCCATATTGATCGATTTCAACGGCGATGACCGCTATTACGGCAACGATTACTGCCAGGCGAGCAGCGTAGGCGGCGACGCCGTCCTTATTGATTTTACTGGCTCCGATACATTCATCGCTGCCAGCAGAAGCCAGGCCTATGCTACTGGAGGAGGTATTCAGGCAGTAAAAGGATTTGCCATACTCATAAATTTCGCAGGCTCCGATATGTATGTCGCTGCCAACTACTCGCAGGGATATGCAAGTAGCTTTGGATTCGCTTTACTTCTTGATTTTCTTGGAGACGATTCTTATAGCTCGAGGACATTTTCTCAAGCATCATCAACTGCAATGGGAGCAGCTGCATTTATTGATAGCGATGGATTAAATAAATTCAAGCACGGAAGCTTTTGCCAGGGCTACATGCTTGGAGGACTCTCTCTATTCATGAATAACTTTGAAATGAATGGGAATGAAAAGCTGCTTGAAATGATAAACAAATTAGATTTCAATTTTGGCAATCTCTTTGGATAGCTTTTCTGTAACAATATCAACGATTTCTTTTGCTTTTCCAATGTAATTTTCTGGATTGAATAGTTCATCGAGGTTCAATTTTTCTCCCCATCCCTCTCTTTTCAAAATCTCTTTTAAATGAATGTTCTTTTCTTTTGCTTCCATTGAATATCGCCTCATTAATTCATGAGCTTCTTGCCTGCTTATTCCAAGTGATACCATTTTTATCATAATAGCTTCAGCCATTGGCAATCCATTGCTTCTCTCTATATTTTCTTTCATTTTCTCTGGATAAACAACGAGGCGGGAAAAAACATTCTTCATCTTATATACAACCCAGTCTGTAAGAATGATTGCATGAGGAATTATGAAACGCTCACTCGAAGAATTTGCCAAATCGCGTTCATGCCACTGTATGGCATTTTCCCATGCTGGCAACAGGTTGCTTCTCACAACGCGAGCAAGCCCGCATATTTGCTCACATGTTATCGGATTTCTTTTATGAGGCATCGTTGAAGAGCCAACCTGCTTTTCCCCAAAAAATTCCTCAACTTCCCCAATCTCACTCCTCTGCAGATTTCTGATTTCGGTGGCAAATTTTTCCATGCTTGCTGCGACATTTGAAAGAAAAGAAAAAAGGCATATGTAGCGGTCTCTTCCAACTATTTGCGTGGATGGCATCTCTGCCTTAAGCCCAAGATTTTTCATAACCAAGTTTTGCAATTCGAAAAATGAGTCACCAAAGGCAGCGCCTGTGCCGACGGCGCCCGCCATTTTTCCGTAGCTTATTTCCTCCATTACATTTTCGAGTCTTTTCAGATGGCGGAATGTTTCGGATGCAAAAACAGCCATTTTGAAGCCAAAAGTTATTGGCAACGCATGCTGTCCGTGTGTTCGTCCGAGCATTATGGTATCGCGATGCTTTCTTGCAAGCTCGATCAAAATTTTTAAAAGCTCGATAAGCTCTTTTTTAATTATATGTAATGCGTCTCTAAATTGTAGAGCATTTGCAGTGTCGACAATATCATAGGATGTTGCTCCAAGATGAACATATTTTCCATATTCACATTTTTCCGCCAGAGCCTTAACCATGGCCATAACGTCATGATGGATCTCTTTCTCAATTTCCTTAACTCTTTCAAGCTTCACATAATTCAAATTTGCTTTTGATGCAATCTCTTCTCCAGCTTCCTTTGGAATATTTCCTATGGCTGCATGAGCTTTAGCAAGCTCGCCTTCGACTCGCAGCCAATATGCAAGTCTGCTCTCTTCGCTAAATATCTTTTTAATTTCTTCCCTTCCATACCTAAAATCGAGAGGACAAATCATGAAAAAATAACACCCATAAATATAAAGAAATTTCTAATAATATTTCAATGGCAAAAATTCTGAAGAAGAGAAGAAGATATTTGGAAGAGAAAGCGAAGAGAAATGCTAAAGTTGCTTTAGCTTTATCATTTTCGGGATCGGTATTTCTTGCCCTATCTTTCTTTTTTATTCCATTCCTCATTTATCTTTCCATAATTCAATTTTCTTTTGCTCTATTTTTCTTTGAGAGATATAGAGATTTTAAGAAAGGCTTTGAAGGAGAGCTTTTAGTGATAAAACAATTGATGAAATTAGATGACTCGTATCTGGTGTTGAATGATATTAAATTATCTCCGAGAGAAAATATAGACCATATTGTTATAGGACCAAATGGTGTATTTGTGATCGAAACAAAAAATTATGAGGGAGATTTTGTGTGCGAAAATGACAGATGGATCAAGAGATATTATACTAAAAAAGGTTTGAAAGAGTATGAAATAAAAAGCCCTAGTAAACAAGTAAAAAGAAACGCCATAAGAGTAAAGAAAATTATTAGAGAAAAAGCAAATATGAATGTGTGGGTGGATGCAATTGTTGTATTCATAAAAGCTTCAGATATAATCTTAAAAAATTGCGGTGCAACTGTGTTGAATTTGGATGAATTGCCAGAATATATTAAAAACAAAAAAGGTTTGAAGTTATCTCCGCAGCAAATTAAAACAATTGGGAAACTGTTTTAGCATTACCTTTCTTTCCTCCTCGCCTCATTTGCAAGGATATGCGCCATTCTAATTGGCTCTGGAATACTATATTTCATGAATTTCTTGGTTATTTCATATGCTTTTTCCACACTTATTTTATTCCCAGGTGAGACAAAAATTTTTCCAAGCTTTTTTCCAACCTTCCTTTCTCCAATGAAAATATCATTTTTTATAACCTCTCCGAGTAGCAATTTTTTAGCTATTCCTATGGTTGCAATGTTGTTCACAACTCCAAAATGACTTGCCAGTCCAAAAAAGCGAGGATGCAGCAAACCATTGCCATCTACCATAACAATGCTCGGCTCCTCACCCTCTATCAATTCATTCAATACTGGCAGTTCTCGATATGCAAGATATGTTGGAATATAAGGAAATGTTATTTTCTTTTTCACAATCTTTTTCTTAACAATGTTTCCATTTTTATCAAATTCAACATATGCTCCATATGCATATTTCTTACTATAGGAAACATCTACGCCAGCTATTCTATTCGCTTCAACATTGTCATCGACAACAACTTTTTTCCTCAATTTTTCTTGCTCTTCCCTAAGCTTTTTCAATGGATAGCTGGTTGCGAAATCATCAAACAAATATTTTTTCAGATCTATTCTTCCATTTTTTATCTCGATTCCATCCTTTTTAAGCAATTCAATCTTTTTTTCTATACCTGAAGCATATCCCCCAATTCTTCCATCTGAATGAATGACGCGATAACACGGCACTTCTTTGTAAGGATTTTGATTCAACATTATTCCAACTGCACGAGAAGCTATTTTATCTCCCAAAGCCATAGCTATGGCTCCATATGTAGATACTTTTCCGCGAGGAATTTGCTTTGTCAGCTCGTAAGTTTCTTCATATAAATCCATTTTAAATGTCAATTTTTACAATTTTTTCAACTTCTTTCAATATGCTTCCATCATGAATCAATTTTGCTACCTTTTCTATCTCGCCATACATTGGTCTATCTTCATGTAGCTCTTCAACATTTTTTCTTATCGCTTCATACGCTTTATGAATTGCAGCAGAGGGCTTTTCATCTATAAATTCCAATGCCTGGCTTGCTGTTATAAATTCAATTGCAATAACCTTCTCACTATTTCTCAAAATTTGCAATGCTTTCCTTGCTCCAATGCTCCCCATTGATTGATAATCTTCCTGATTTGCAGATGTCGGAATAGAATCTACGCTCGCTGGATACGCCAAACTTTTATTCTCGCTGGTTAAAGAAGCAGCAACATACTGCAAAATCATTGCCCCGGAATTTATTCCTGGCTTACGACTCAAAAAAGGCGGTAGCATGGAAAGCTTTTCATCTATAAGGCGGGCTATTCTCCGCTCAGAAAAACTTGCCATCTTTGTCAATACAATGTTGAGCAAATCTATTGATATTGCAAGAGGCTCACCATGAAAATTTCCGCATGAAATTATGTTCTCATCGAAGACCAATGGATTGTCAGTTGCCGAGTTTATTTCAATGCTCAAAATTTTTTCGATGAATTTCAATGAGTCAAGCATTGCCCCGAAAACCTGTGGCATGCATCGCAAGGTGTAGGCATCTTGAACGCGCTGCCCGCCATATTTTTCAATTATCTTGCTGCCCTCTGTGAGCTTTGTTAAAATATCAGCAATTTTGATTAAACCTCCATATGGTCTGGCTTTTCCCACACCTTCATGAAAAGCTTTATTTGTTCCTTTCAACGCTTCCAGACTCATTACTCCAGCAATCATTGCATTTTTAAGCAGGTTAAAAGAATCATATAAAGCGAGGGTGGCCACGCCTGCCATATATTGGGTGCCATTTATAAGAGCTATTCCTTCCTTTGCATCCAGTTCCAATGGCGTCATGCCAATCTTTTCCAAAGCCTCTCTCGCCGGAATAAGCTTACCTTCATAGAATGCTTCGCCTTCTCCAATTAAAGACAACGCTACGTGAGCGAGAGGGACGAGATCGCCGCTCGCTCCGACAGAGCCCTGAGATGGCACAAAAGGATAAAACTTTTTGTTCAAAGCTTCTTTCAATTTTTCCACAACTTCCTGCCTTACTCCAGAATAGCCTTTAAGCAGCGAGTTTAGGCGAAGAAGCATCATGGCTCTTGTTATTTCTTCTGGCAGCGCCTCGCCAACGCCGCACGCATGGCTTCTTATAAGGTTGTATTGAAGCTTTTTTATCTCGCCTTTCTCTATTCTTACCTTTGCAAGCTCTCCAAAGCCCGTGTTTACGCCATATATAGGCTTTTCTTCCTCCAGGAGTTTTTCGATGGCATTCCTTGCTTTTTTGACTTTTTCCATGGCTTTTTCATCTATTTCAACACTTTCTCCGAACCTTGCAACTTTTATTACATCCTCTATACTCAAATTTTCTCCATCCAGGATTATCATAATCTCGCCCTCGCTTTTTCTATGATTCGCCTCATTCTCGCCTGGAACTGCTCATCATCAAAAATTCTCATAGCTTCCATGCATGTTTCAATACTTTTTTCATATTGTCCTTTCTTATTTAACATTATTATGTATTCCAGCCATGTTTCCTTTTTATTGTTCCTTGAAATTATCTCCCTGAACAATTTTTCTCCTTTATCGAATTCACGCATTGAAATCAATTCTTTCATGCAGAATATTTTTATGTCCTCGCTATCCTCTTCCGCAAGCTCCTCAATAAATTTCACAAATATGGGAGGATAATTTCTCTTCAAATCAAGCAACAAATCATAATGCTGCTGCTTCATTTCATTTAGCATAGAGAACTCTTCTTTCCTTATTTCATCCATATGCTTCGTTATCATATGCTCATATATTTCATTTGGATCAATCTCCTCTCCGCAATAGGGACAAATTTCATATTCCATTTATTCTGGAATCATTTCTGAATTAAAAAATTATTCATCTCCCGATATATCCTTTTGCAACAATGTATATCTCGCTGCTCTGCTTTCTGCTTGCCTGCGGCGCATGAGGCTTAACCATTCTGAATTTTTCCCTCACCTTCTGTAAAAATTGCGGGTAGTCCTCACCTTCGAAAATTTTGCATAAAAAGTTTCCGCCGTGCTTCAAGAATTCTTCTGCTATCTTCAAAGCATTCTCACAGAGCCAAACACTTTTTGCCTGGTCAAGCGTATAATTTCCGCTTATGTTTGGCGAGGCATCAGATATAACTGCATCAACCTCGCTTACGACCTGGCGAATCTTTTCTATCGTTTCTTCTTCCGTCAAATCCCCCTGTATGAAAATAACATTATCCAAAGGTTGCATTGGTTGCAGATCGATAGCTATAACCTTTCCATATCTCGCCGCCACCTGGCTCCAGCCGCCTGGCGATGCCCCCAAGTCGATGAACACTCCACCCTTTTTTAAAATGCCATATCTGTTGTTTATCTGGATTAATTTGAATGAGGAGCGAGCCCTGTAACCCTGTTTTTTCGCTTCCTTATAATAATAATCTCTTTTCCTTTCCCTGTACCATCTTGTCATAGAACTACATCTAAGTCGAGCTGCTCAGCAAGCTCCTTGTATCTATTTCGTATCGTAACTTCTGTTACGCCAGCAACATCCGCAACCTCGCGCTGTGTTCTTCGCTCTCCACAGAGTATGGATGCAATATATATGGCTGCCGCAGCCACTCCTGTTGGTCCACGACCGCTAGTAAGTTCTTTTTCCTCAGCCTGCCTTAGAATTTCCAGAGCTTTTGTTTTTGTATCTTCGCTAAGTCCAAGCTCGCTGCAAAAACGCTCGATGTAGTCTTGGGGCGAGGTAGGCATTAGCTTTAAGCCGAGCTCTCTTGCAAGAAAGCGATATGTTCTGCCTATTTCTTTTCTATCCACCTTAGATGACTCTGCAACCTCATCCAGTGTATGGGGCACACCTGTCTGGCGGCAGGCTGCATATACGGAAGCAGCTGTGACACCTTCGATGCTTCGTCCTCTAATCAAATTCTTTTCTATAGCTCTTCTAT
>JAGGWA010000030.1 GCA_021157745.1 Thermoplasmata archaeon | reverse complement strand
TATGGGAGCTTGTTGAAAGAAAGGCAACTTTGCATCCCTCGCTGATGGAAGCAATGGAGGTTTTGAAGAAAAATAAAAAGTGGCTGGAAAAATGGGAAAACATAAGCAAAAAAAGAGCTTTCATGTACACTGGAAAATACTCCATACATCGCCCCATAATTTACAGACTCCATAAAAGGCTGATGGAACGATACATCCCATTTTTTGAGAAAAGTGTTGTTGTGGAAGAAAGGCAAAAGCCTTATAGCAGAGATGAAGGCCTTAAAAAAATAAAAGCCAATGTTATTGTTAATGCTGCGATAGGACCCATTCCAATTGAGCTTGATGAGATATATCCTGTCACCCAGTCAATTTTTCCTCGTTACATCGATGGCGATACGAAAAGATATGTTGCCATGGCATTTAAAAAATTTTATGAAAATATGGCAGAAGAGAGAGGCGAGATGGAATACGATATTCGCAAAATAATGAGCATAGCAGATTATCAATTTGGAAAAGGAGCATCGCAGGCTTTATTCAATGGAGAGATAAAGATAGTGAAAAGCAAGGCAACGGGCAAAATAAGGAATGTGTATTGCAATGGCAAGCATGTGGTGTCGATGCGCGCCGCCGACGGCTTCTTCACATTGAAACTGCATGGCGCCAGAGCATTGCATTCTTTCTTTCCCCCACCAAAATTGCGTGTTATTGTGGCAAGAGAGGCTATTCCATTTATAAGGCAGGGGAAAAATGTTTTTGCAAAATTTGTTATTGATTGCGATGATGGCTTACGACCATATGATGAGGCGTTGATAGTCAGCGAGGATGATGAGCTTATTGCTGTAGGGCAGGCTATCATGAACAGGGAAGAAATGATGGCATTTGAAAGGGGCATAGCTGTGAAAACAAGGGAAGGAGTGAAAAGAGCGTAGATGAACAGTGATTGGAACACCATATTATGTTTTTCGATTATCAGAAGAGACGGGCTTAAAGTCCCCTCAGTGATAAAAACGTGGAATTGTTGGTGCTTAGGGAAAGCCAACTAAGATAAACTAATATATGAATGAAGAGGGTGAAAAACCAATTATTATACCTGCATATCCTAGCAATGAAATTGAAATACCGACAAATCCAAAGAGGAGGACATGCACACCATTTAGTAGATCTATATAGAAACGGGGGCCAAGTAAACCAACGCTTGCGATGGCTCCTCTTCTGGCATACCATTCTCCAAGAAGAGCTGTAAATTTTGGTCTTGAAAGAAAAGCTCGGATTACAAAATTGGTTATAGGATTAATTTTTATAGCTTTGGATAAAATTGTCGCAAATGCATATGTAATTATTGGAGGAATAATCAATAGAATTGGAAGTAATGGTAATAAAAGAAGAATTTGTGGAAGTCTATGTATGAAATAGGTGTCTCTGCCAAATCCCGCACCAACAACAAAAGAGCCGAGGTTTGAATGGAAAAAACCAGTTGGTTGAGGAGAGTCGCTTTTATTTAATTTATATTCGTAGCCTGTAAATTGTCTTAGTATTTCCTTTGTTCCTTTTAAAATATCCATCTCTTTTAACTGCATAATTATTTCATCTAAAATTTTAAATACATCTTGATATCCATTACTTATTTTTTCCATTGAATGATTTACTATGGCAATGAGTTTTTTAGCTTCTTCTTTTGTGATCACGGCTGTAATCTCTTCGCTACTATTCATATTAATGAACTTCACATTCACTTTTATTTTCTCACTAGCTGGAGAACTTGATATCACAGGATAGAAAATCGGAGATAAAAGCAATAAAACCATAACTCCCGCATATACTGAGGATTTCATAATTGGATTTCTTTCCAAATATAAATAAATAACGCTATTTCATTTCAAAATTTTAGCTGCATGAATAAAGCCGCCTCCGGGATTTGAACCCGGGACCTCTTCCTTACCAAGGAAGCGCTCTAACCTGCTGAGCCAAGGCGGCACAAATGGATATGCTTTTTTATTTTTAATAATTTATCGAATCGAAAAAGAATTAAAGATTCTTTAAATTACGAGTAATGGCTAAAGATGAAAACTTTGATGAATGGTACAATGAAATAGTGGAGAAAGCTGGTTTATGCGATAAAAGATATCCAATAAAAGGGATGAATGTATGGCTGCCATATGGATGGAAGATCATGCAAAATATAGATACAATCATAAGAAATGAAATGGAAGAAACTGGACATCAAGAACTTTATTTTCCATTACTCATCCCAGAAAGCTTTTTTAAAAAAGAGGAGGAGCACATAAAGGGTTTTTCTCAAGAGGTCTTTTGGGTGACGCATGCTGGAAAAAATGAGCTGGAGGAAAAAATGCTTTTGCGTCCTACATCTGAAACCGCAATGTATCCAATGTTTTCTCTATGGATTCGCTCCCATGCAGATCTGCCCCTTAAAATATTCCAGATTGTAAATACATTCAGATACGAAACAAAGATGACAAAGGCATTTATAAGAGTGCGTGAAATCCATTTTTTTGAAGCCCACACAGCCCACGAAAGCTATGAGGATGCTGAAGCGCAGGTAAAAGAAGACATAGAAATTGCAAAAAGATTTTTCAAAAAACTTGCTTTGCCAATACTGTTCAGCAGGCGCCCCGAATGGGATAAATTTGCTGGAGCGGAGTATTCGATTGGTATAGATGTTTTGATGCCTTCGGGGCGGAGCCTGCAGGTGGGGAGCGTGCACCAGTACAGGCAGAATTTTGCGAAGGCATTTGATATAAAATATGAGGGTTTGGATGGAAAACACCATTATTGTCATCAAACAACATATGGAATGTCGGAGCGTGTTTTAGGAGCTGTAATTGGCATACATGGCGATGATAGAGGCATAGCCATTCCATCGTCAATAGCCCCAATAAAAGTTGTTATAGTGCCAATAATTTTTAAAGGACATGAGGAAGAGGTTATGAAGGAATGCAGAGACGTCGAGAAAGAGCTTAAATCAAAAGAGATAAGCTCCATAGTTGATGACAGAGATAAAACGCCTGGCAATAAATTTTATGACTGGGAGCTCAAAGGAGTGCCAATCAGGATAGAAATTGGTCCAAGAGATATTCAAAAAGGTGTCGTTACAATTGTGGCGAGAGATGGGATTAAAAAAGAAATAGATAGAAATGAACTCGATAAAATAAAGGAAGAGCTGGAGGAATTTGATGAAAGATTGTACAAAAAAGCGGAGAAATTTTTAAAGGAGAACATACACAGAATCAAAAAAATGGAAAGGAAAGAGGGAATCGTCGAAATACCATGGTGTGGAAAGGAAGAATGCGGAATAAAAATGGAGGAAGAACTGGAAATGAAAAGCCTTGGGACACCCTTGGAAAAAGAAGAAATAAATGAAAAATGTCCAGTTTGCGGAGAAAAAGCTGTTACGTGGCTCCGCCTTGCGAGAAGCTATTGATGTATTTTTTCAATTTTTTAATGGTTCCTGCAGTCTTTATCGTTTTAAACCCGGCTTTATTCAAAAATTCTATCATCTTGTCCTTTTCTGTATGTTTGCATCTCACAATAGAGAAAATTTTTGAGTGATATGCCAGATATGCCCCTCTTATGGCTTTTATAACCTCACCCTTACTTTTACCCTCATTAAAAAATAGGATATACCTTTTCCTTCCGACTTTATCCTTAACCACCATTATATTTCGCCGAATTCCTCCTGTAAATCTATGAATAGCTCTCTCAGCATGTCCTCGAATACAATATTTCTGTATTCTTTTACTCCCCCTTGCGTTTCGACTCTTGCAACAAATTCATTGCCTTCCTTCATTATTTCTATCCTACATAAACTCTCTTCTACTGTTACCATGCTGAAAGAGTATTCTATGCCATTATATAATTTTTTCTCAGTTTTGCTGCCTTACAATTCATAAGAAGAGCGCGGGGAGTGGGATTTGAACCCACGAGGGCAAAGCCCACAGGATTAGCAATCCTGCGCCTTACCAGGCTGGGCCATCCCCGCTTTATTTGAAAAGAGTGCAATGATTAAAAATTTTTTGTCATTCTTGGCAGCATTGCCATGAATATGCCAAGCTTTGTTAACGCAAGCCTGTCCATTTTGTGGGAAAAATACCATATCGCTCCTTTATCTTCTTCTCCCTTTTTAAATGGTATCGCTTCCCTCATTTCCTTTCCCTTCTTTAACTCTTCCAGAAGCCAGTCTGGGCATTGAAAGGATGGGCTTTTTCCATATGTTGTAAATCCAGTTTTATCCTTTATTATCACAATTTGCTCAATAAAATGGATACCATACTGCTTTTCTATTCCTGCTTCTATTCCAACACAATAATCGCAATTTTTGCATGAACTTGCTCTCTTCATGGCTCCTTCAAAAATTTCCTTTCCAAACGGCTGCTTTTTTGTTTCTATAGCAATGCTTTCATAAAAAATTTTGAAATCGAATAACTCATCAAAGACTTGTTTTACGGCTTCAATTTTAACCTCATTTTTTGTTGCAATGCAAACTTTCATGGGCTTTATTCTTTCCATTCCATCTATCTCTCCATTTTTTATTCTTGATGATGAAATTGGTATGCCATCATTAGCCAAAACAAATGGAACAACAACAATTTTAAGCTCTTTCAATCCTTTTTTTCTGCGCATTTCATTTATTTCTCTTGCTCTTTTCTCAGTTTCAGGCGATACAACAATGGCATCGAAATTCTCGCTATCTGCAGTTCCATATATGCTATTCAATGGCGATATTCTTGCTTTGTCTTCCCATTTCATTTTTTTCAAAAATTTTGTAAGGTTTTGCTTTCTTTCCTCATATGGCTTTGCTTCCTTTCCAACCTTCTTTAGAAATTCATCTGATGATAAGCCAATGTAAACAACGCTTCCAATTTCAAATGCTTTTTTAAGCAATGCCACATGTCCTTCATGCAAGGTATCGAAAGTTCCTCCAATGCAAACCTTCATAATGGGAAAAACAGCGTGCTATAAATTATTTCTACTTTTTATCTTCCTCATATAAAATTTATTTCCCCCATATTCAATTTCTATCAATTCTCCCTTTTTTATCATTTCCTCAACCTCGCTCCAATCCTTGCCATGCTTCTCAAGCAATTTCTCAACCGCATCTCTCCTCATTGGATGCACGCTCGTTATCGAAAGAATATCATCCCTGAAATTTTCATGGGAAGCAAATTCATTGCCCTCGTAACCAATCAAATATTCAACGCGAGCGACTTTGGACAACGCATCGTAAGCTTCCATTATCGTCTCCTCGTTCGCCGCCCTTACCCAGCGCTCCGCAGGCGGGCGCGTCGGCGTTGCTATATAGGCTATTGAAGGCTTTATTTTTTTGATTACGCCCGCTATCTTTTCAAATTCCGTGCCATAATAGATGCCATCGATGAGCATCGTTTCCGTTATGATTTCCCCTTTAAATTCCCTTGAAAACTCTATTATTCCTTCTATGATTTCCTGCAAATCAAGCTTTGGATGCGGCCTATCTATTTTTTTCCATAATGCATGGCTGGCGGCATCTACTTTCAATGATACCAGGCTTGCTTCCATCAAATCATTTCTAACATCCTCCATCCATAGGAGGGAGGCGTTTGTCAAAACAGCTACTCTTTTAATTTCCTTTAAAAGCTCTATCTCCTTTCCAAGATTTATATCCAACGTGGGCTCTCCATCTGGAACAAAAGTTATATAATCTGCATTGCCTGCTTTTTTCTTTGCTTCTTCAAAAATTTTTTCTGGCTCATAATATGCTTTCCTCTCTATGCTCATTTTTAAAGTTCTTCCAAGCTGACAGTAGACGCAGGCGTAGCTACATATCTTTACAGGAATATTGTTTATCCCCAGACTTTTTCCAAGGCGGCGAGATGGCACAGGGCCAAAAACGATCATATCGTGCCACTTATGCTTCTACCAGCAAAAATATCACTAACAATGTTTCTGAATCCATCGAATCCAACATATCTGCCTATAACAGCTTTTGCACCAGCTTTTACTGCATCCTCAGCAAGCTTTGTTCTGAACCATGCTGTGAAAGCATATATCTCAGCATCTTTGTCAAATCTTTTTATTCTTTTCGTCGCCTCCGCCCCGCTTATGCCTGGCAGCTTCAAATCCATGATTACAATTGGCTTTATCCCTTGCTTTCTTAACTTTTTATACATTTCAACGCCTTCTTCGCCAGTCGAAGCAAAATATATTTCTATATTCAGTGGTTTAAGATATTCCTGGATCAATTCCTGTATCGGCTCTTCATCCTCTACAACAAGCATTGCCCCCTTCATTTTCCCTCCATGGCAACGAAAAATTCTGGCGTCCCGATATATATTTCATGTGGTAAAAGATATGCAGCGGAGGAAACATTTACAGGCATTGGAGCTATAAAAGAAACATTACTCTCCATTCCAATTTCATTATCATTAACCCAATCATAATTTACGGAAGAAACAGTCCCAGCTCCCATAAAAATAACGCTTGTTACAATAAATGAAACACCAATGGCGAATAGTTTCATGAAGCAAAAATAACACAGGATATATAAAACTTTTTGCAGCATGCTTTCGTGTGGAGGCAAGAAGCTTTATATACAAAACTCTTTTGAATGAATATGATGATAAAGAATATGGAAATAAGGGCGATAGAAGCAAGAAGATACATAAAAGACCTTTCACGCCCTATGAACATAAGAATAGATCATAACAGCAGCGTTACTTTATTCAGCGTTGTTGAAAAAAATGTTGCAAATGTTGAATTTGAATATACAGCAAGCTTCGGCCCAGTTGGCATGATAAAATTTGAGGGCGGCTTCATTTATGAAGGAAACGATGCTGAGGAAATAGCAAAAAGATGGCAGGAAAAAAAGAATATGCCGAACGAGGTGGCATCGCAAATCCACACAGCCATACTCCATTTTTGTGTGCCAGAGGCAGTCTTCATTGCTCGCGAGCTCAAGCTGCCGCCGCCCATTCCGCTGCCGCAAGTTAAATTTGATGCCAGCAAAGGTAAAAAGGGGAAGTTTGGACCCGAGGTTGTTTAATGTAAGCAAATGACTTCGACACCATTATTGTAAAAAGATTGCCTCTCATCTATGCTCATTCTTGCCTCTTCTATTATTCCGTCTATTGCTCCTCTTTTCATATAATCCGTATAGTTTCTATAATGCTCTTTTGTGGCCATTCTTTCTATCAGCCTTATTACAATGGCAGCCCTCTTCTTTTTAGCAATTCCATAGTCAGCTATGATGAAACATCCATTTTCTTTCAGGATTCTTTTACCTTCTTCCAGTATTTCCTTTATCTTCGCCCTATTATTTGGATGCAAAACAAAAGAATAAATGAGGCAATCGAAATAGGAGGATGGAAAAGGTGTGGAAGAAATATCGCCCATTATACATTCAACCCCTTTTTTCTTTGCAGCTTTCAGCATAAAGGGCGATTTATCAATTCCTATTGCATCCACCTTATCTTTCAATAAAGCAAGCTGCATTCCTGTTCCACACCCCATATCAGCTATTCTATTACATCCATTTTTCATAACAATCTGGGCTATCTTTTGTTGCACACCAGCCAGCAATCTTCCAAATAAGATATCATAGAGAGGTGCGAATCTCCCCTCTTCAGGCATAATGCTAAACATCCTTCCATTTAAAAGAATTACAAAAACTTTATGAGTTGTAACGATATAATATTGATAAAATGAATGAAGGCTTCATATTATCGAATAAGATAAGAAAGGCTGTGTTTATTGAAATAGCATCTGGTGAAAAAAGACTTGAAAGGATAGCAAAGAAACAACATTTGATAGAAAGAGCGGTAAAAAATGCTGCGGAAGAATTGAAAGAGCAGGGAATAATAGAGGAGGGCGAGGAGGGCTATCATCTTACAGAGGAGGGAATAAAGCTATATGCCAGGATGAAAGGCAGAGAAGAGCTATAAATGATGGGCGTGGTTATCTCTGGAAAGAAAAAAGCAAGAAAGTTCATGGCTATGGAAGAGTATAAAAGGCAGTTTAAAGACAAGCTTGGAATAAATCCCTATGAAGGGACTTTAAATGTTGCAACACCATATAAAAAAATTTTGGAAAAAATAGATGGCGTAGCCATAGATGGCTTTAAAAAAAATGGAAAAAGTTATGGCAAGGTAAAATGTTTTCCTGTTAGAATAAAAAAATTGAAAGCCGCAATAATAATTCCTGAAAGAAGCAAGGAAGATTATATTGAAATAATCTCCAAGCACAATTTGAGGGAGAGACTCAATCTTAAAGATGGCGATGAAATAAAAATAGATTTTGTTCCTTTTGTAAAAGTCAGGAAAAAAATGCTGTTGGATTGCGGAGAAGAAAAAAACGGAAAGATAAAAATATATTATGAAGAGCCTTTATTAAAAAATCCGCTCATAGAAGAATGCGAAGAAAGAAAGGGCAACAAGGTTCTGCCATCTCGCATTGTAGCAAGTTTGATTTTCGATGGAAATGAAAAGCAAAGCTTTAAAAAGCTGGTTTCATGGATAAAAAAGAGATATTCAATCATGTATCCTCCAGTTTTAATTGATTATGGCAGCCTCAAAGAATGGCAAATCGAGATAAAATGGAATGATGGTTAGCTATTTTCCAAGTGTCTCGTCAAGAAATGTTCCTAACACGCCGCTTCTGCCCGACGTCTGCTGCTGGCGGGGCAGGAAAGGCGCCAAAGCGGATGCGAGATTATGGAGTGTCATGGATTGTATGATTATCTTGCCAGGCCCCTTTAAAGTTGTGAGGAAAAGTCCCTCGCCTCCAAAAAATATTGTTTTTATGCCCTTAACCCTGCTTATGCTGTAATCAACGCTTGACTCCCAGCCGACAACGCTTCCAGTATCAACCTTCACCGATTCTCCTTCCTTCAGATCCATTTCAATAAAGTCACCGCATGCATGAATGAAAGCAGTTCCCCTGCCAGTAAGGCGTTCCAAAATGAGGCCTTCGCCTCCAAAAAATATTGAGCCAAGCCTTTTTTGAAAAGCCACGCTAAGCTCAATGCCGTCTTCGGCGCATAAAAATGCATCTTTCTGAACAATGAATTCCTTTCCATCTATTTCAAGAGCTTTTATTTTTCCTGGAGCATTTCCAGCAAAAGCAACGTAGCCATTGCCATTCGTTGGATAGAATTCTGTCATGAAAAATGTCTCTCCCATGAATTTTCTTCCTATTGCCTTTAAGATGCCTCCTCTGGCCTTGGCTTCCATTTTCATATTGCTGCTCATATAAACCATTGAGCC
>JAGGWA010000180.1 GCA_021157745.1 Thermoplasmata archaeon | reverse complement strand
TGCATGATGAGCCTCTCGCATCGAGATGGAAAGCATTTGGATGGGATGTTATTGAGATAGATGGACATGATATTGAGGAAATTTTGAATGTCTTCCATGAAATAAAGCATAATGAAAAGCCAACAATGATAATAGCACATACAATAAAAGGAAAAGGCGTATCATTTATGGAAGGAACACTTTCATTTCATGGCAAAGCTCCGACACATGAGCAATACATAAGGGCTATGAGTGAGCTTGAACAGGAGGAGCGTGAGTTAAATGGTTAGTGCATATGTAACAAATAAAATGCGTAATTTGAGAGATGCCTACAGCAGCGCTTTAATAGAGCTTGGATATAAAAATGAAGATGTTGTTGTTTTAGATGCTGACCTCGCTCTCTCAACAAAAACTAAAAGATTCGGAACAGTATTTCCAGAGCGATTCTTCGATGTTGGCATATCTGAGGCAAATATGATGGGCATCGCCGCAGGCTTGGCAACATGCAATAAAATAGTCTTCGCCTCCACCTTTGCTGTTTTCGCGACAGGTCGCTGCTATGACCAAATCCGCCAGTCCATAGCCTATCCAAAATTAAATGTGAAGATAGTCGCTACCCATGCAGGCATAAGCGTCGGCGGTGACGGCGCCAGCCACCAGATGCTCGAGGACATCGCTTTGATGCGAGCTTTGCCGAATATGCGTGTTTTGGCGCCAGCAGACGCAACAGAAATGGAAGATGTTATCCCAGTTATAGCTTCCATTCCCGGGCCATTCTATGTCAGGATAGGGAGGGCCGATGCTCCGATTATATTCGAGAGACACAGGAAATTTAGGGTAGGGAAGGCATATGTTTTGAGAAAAGGTAGCGATGTTGCCATAATTTCAACTGGAACAATGACAGCAGAAGCTTTAAAGGCGTATGATATCTTGAAAAAAGATGGAATAGAAGCAAGAGTTATACACATGCCCACAATAAAGCCAATCGATAGAAATGCTATCAGGAGGGCAGCTAAGGAAACGGGAGCGATTGTGACGGCGGAAGAGCATACGATAATAGGGGGTCTGGGCGACGCTGTTTCAATGGCTATGATGGATCGTCCTGTGCCCATGGTGAGAGTGGGCGTGAATGATGTTTTTGGCGAGAGCGGAGGAGCTCGCGAATTAATGGAAAAATACGGGCTTACAGCAGAAAACATTGCGAAACAGGCTAAAAAAGTTATAAAGCTTAAAAAATAAAAATGAAAATTCTATCGATCGTAGCCATTCTTTTGTTGCTGAATTGCAATTTTTCAGACATGGATATAGAAGATGACGCATTCCATGAAGAAATTCCAATTCATATTGAAACATGGTATTTTGAGGCCATGTCCGGCAATGAAAGCATTATATTCATGATAACGCTGGCTGGGAAAACAATTGCAATGATTGGAACACAGTTTTATGAAAATGGAATTGTAATGCATGATGAAAGAAAAGTATTCATATCGTTCTATGTGTCGGATGAGATACCATATATAAGCGTGGACGGAAAAGAAATCATGAAAGGTTATTTAAAAGATGGAAAATTGTGCTACAACATTTCATTTTCCTCCAAAAACATTTCTCTCAAACTTCTCTTTCAGAACAGGACAAATGGATGGAAAAGCGATAAATGGATTGCTATCCCAAACATGGTGGCAAAAGGAAGCATAATTTTCAATGGGAAAGAATATGAAATAGACGGCAAGGGATATCATGACCACAACATATTTTACATATGGCAACCTTTTCTTGAAACTGGATATATAGATGGCAAAATAATAGCTGGAAACATATCTCTTTTCTGGGCGAAATTGATGAAAAAGCCATTGATTCAACAAAATTTTGCCATTTACAGCAATTCAACCTATCATGTTTTAAGTGTAAGCATAAAATGCAGGGACTATAAATTGAATCATGGACATTTTATTCCAACAACATTTTTTGTTAATGGCGAAGGAATAAATGTTACAATGCATGTATATGCGGTGCATTTTATTTCCTTACCTTTTATAAAGTACTGGCGATTCCACATTCACTCAAAAGGAGAAGTAATGGGAAACAAAATCGAAACATGCGACATTGCAGAATACATGCTTTTCAGCATTTTTTAGAAAATTAATTAATGTCTTGCTTTTTTATCAGCATGAAAGCTGTTATACCTGCAGCAGGATTGGGCACACGCTTGCTTCCGATGACAAAGAATAGTCCCAAGGAAATGCTCCCTATTGTGGATAAGCCCGCCATACAATATGTGGTTGAAGAAGCTGTAAATTCTGGAATAGATGATATTGTTATTGTGACAGGAAGAGGAAAAGAAGTTATAGAAAATCATTTCGATGTTGCCTATGAGCTTGAAAAAGTCCTGGAAGAGAGAAATGAGGAAGAAAAGCTAAATGAAATAAGGAGAATATCGCAGCTCGCCGATATATTTTATGTGCGGCAACGCCTCCCGCTCGGCTTGGGACATGCCGTTTATATGGCGAGGAAGCACGTTGGCAATGAATATTTTGCCCTAATGCTTGGAGATGATATTATACTGGCAAGGAAGCCATGCATAAAGCAGCTCATGGAAATTCATGAAAAGTATGGAGCAAGCATCATAGCTGTACAGAAAGTTGAAAGAAAGGATGTGAGCAAGTATGGCATAGTGGATTATGAGGAAGTGGAAAAAGGGGTTTACAGGATTGTTGATATAGTTGAAAAGCCCTCTCGCAGCGAGGCGCCCTCGAACATGGCTGTTATGGGTCGCTACATACTTCATCCTTCCATATTTTCATTCATTGAGAAAACAAAGCCTGGAAAAAATAATGAAATACAGCTTACGGATGCCCTTAAACTAATGTTGAAGGAGCATGAGATATATGCTTATGAGTTTGAGGGAAAAAGATTCGATGTTGGAGGCAAGCTGGATTGGCTCAAAATAAATATTGAGATTGCCTTGAAAAGAAAGGAATTTGAAGAACTGAGAAAATTTATAAAAGATGAAATTTTATAGAGATGGATGATAGGTTTGCTTACAGAAAATTTTAATCTCTATTACGAGCTTGTAAGCCTATTCAAAAAAAGAAATCTCCCTTTTGTTTCATTAACTTTTAATGATGAGATTCCATCCAATGTGGATGTTATAATAACTTCTTCTATGGAAAAGAATAAAATAGAGTTTGATAAAATAATTTCATGCTCTCCAGATTCAAATTTGGATAATGCAATTGATAAAGCAATCCTTTTGTTATATGGTGGCGAGCAGCTAATTTTTGGTATAGATCCGGGAAAGAACATTGGTATTGCTATCTTTGCCAATGAAAAGCTAATAAGAAGCTTCGTTGTCACATCTCCCGAGAATGCAGCTATGAAGATAAAACAATTTTTTGAATATAGTGAGGCAAAAGAGGCGAGAATAAAGATAGGAAATGGAGCAAGGATAATAAGAAATAGGATAATAAATTTGCTCCAAGATCCAAGAATTAAGATAGAGATTGTTAATGAAAATGATGTTGTAAGCACAAAAGATGATGAAAAGGCAGCTATGCACATTGCAATGATGGAAGGAAAAGAAGTTTCTGGAAAAATGGATGTGCATCCAAAAGAGGGAGAAATAAGAGAAATGCAAAGATTGAGCAGGATAAAAAGCAAGAACATTACAATATCGAAAGAACTTGCAAAAAAGGTTTTAATTGGGGAAATTAGTTTAGAAAAAGCGATAGAAATGCAGAGAAATCACGTGTAGCTCCAGTTTTCTGGCAGCTTTCCTTCCCTTTTATAATATTTTACAAGCCTTTTTATTTTTGCTTCTATCAGCTGCAATCTACGCCTGTTGTGTATATCTTTTGGATGCTTCTCAAGGTGTTTCATCAAATTATTCCTTTTATCAACCAAATTTGCCAGATCCTCTGGAATTTCAGGAGCCAGCCCGTGTTCTTCAAGCACTTTCGTTAGCTTTTTTCCCAAAGCAGCTTTAACATCTGGCACTCCATACACATCTCTTAAAATCAATCCAATTAAAGCAGGTGGCTTACCTTCTTCAGCCAGCTTCACTATTTTTTCCTCTATTTCCTCGGGCTTCAAACTCCATTCAGGATGTATTCTTTCAACTGGATGCTTTGATGAAGACCTTCCTCTCCTCCTTGCATGCATTCGTGCCATTGTTTGGAAATATATTTTAATATATAAATTGATTGCCTTTATGCTTTATAAAATTGAAAAAATCATTCGGCATGATGAATTTCACAAAACATTATTTTTTTCATGTGAAAAATGTAAGGATGCAAAGCCGGGGCAATTCGTAATGATATGGATTCCTTCCATAGATGAAATTCCGATGTCTTTGAGTCATATTGGGGAAAAGCAAGCCATAACTGTAAAAAAGGTTGGAGAGGCTACAGAAGCATTGTATAAAATGAAGGAAGGAGATAAAATAGGAGTGAGAGGGCCATATGGAAAAGGATTTGTTGAAAAAGGAAAAAAAGCTTTGTTTGTTGCAGGAGGAATTGGAATAGCAGCATTACTCCCTTTAATTAAAAAATATGATGGGGAAAAGCATGTTATACTTGCGGCGAGAACAAAAAGCATGCTTTTGTTTGAAGATGAAATAAAGGAGATTGCAAAACTGCATGTTGCAACAGATGATGGAAGCTATGGCTTCAGAGGATTTGCGACAGATTTGACGATGGAATTGCTAAAGCAGGAGGATTTCGATATTGTTTATACCTGTGGTCCAGAAATAATGATGAAAAAAGTTTTTGACATGTGCAAAGAAAATGGAATAGATATGCAGGCAAGTCTGGAAAGATATATGAAATGCGGAATAGGCATATGCGATAGCTGTACAATCAATGGCTACAGGGTATGCAAAGATGGCCCCGTTTTTGATTTTGCAACACTTTCAAAGATGGCAGACTTTGGAAAATGGAAGAGAAACGAGGCTGGAAAAAAAATACCTATTTAAAAAATTTTCTTGCTTCTTCCAAAGCATCCTTGCATTCTTCCATCTCAATATATCTTCTAAAGCGATTTGCCCTCGCATCCAAAATTATCGCCATGCCTTTGTCATTCTCACTCCTTATAAGGCGCCCTATTGCCTGCGCCATGCGCCTCGTCGCCCTGGCTTCCACAACATATTTCCAGCCTTTACCTGCTCCCATCTTATCGTCATAATATTTTTGCAATGCAAGCAACTTGGCGGATGGCGGCGGATATGGAATGCCAACTATGCTGACAAGCTCTGCCTGCTCTGATGGAAAATCCATTCCTTCGGATAGCCGACCTCCTATTACAGAAAGAAATACACCGCCCTCTTTTCTAAATTCCTCTATCTTCTTCATCAACTTTTCCTGTTTTTCGTTTTTCCTCTCGACATATTTTTTCCTTTTTATTTCAAAATTTCTTTCAAGGAATCTATCCAGAATGTTATATGAAGGGAAGAAAACGAGAATGTTTCTATCGATACCATTGCATATTTTTGCCACCTCATTTCCAATTTTATCTAGCATTTCATCATCCATGTAATATTTTGTTGTTACGCCTTTAACATAAACAACTTTTTTATTCTCTTTTGGGAATGGGGAGGGAAATTTCATCGTTATTGCTTCTATTCCAATGCTCTTCTTGTATTCATCCAATGGCTCAAGTGTGCCTGACATATGTATGCTGCAATAAAATTCTTTTAAAATGGAAGTTGCTATCGATGCATCCAAGCAGTAGCCCTCGAGCCTGCCTTTTTCAGCTATTTTAACCCATCTATCATCGAAAGAATACCATCTCTGAATAAAGTTTCCGATGCTGCGTAAAAAAGAGCGAGGCAGAATATTCTGACTTTCTTTTAAATCAGCTATGATTTCCCCATATGAAATCATTTTTTCAGCTATTGTTTCCGCATCCTTTTCCGCTATACCATTCTCTTCCATTTCTTCTTCAATCCTTTTTTCTATGAACATGTCTTCGCTTCCCTTTCTTTCCAATTCTTCCTCTATTTCCTCAAAAATTTTCATCAGCAATTCAAGAATATAGTGTATGTCTTCATCTCTAACATTATATTCATCTGCTTCCTTCATGGCATTTTTTACAGTGTTGTATGATAATGAAATGCTGTTAACTTCTCTTGCAAAATCTGGTAAATTGTGAGCCTCATCTATAATCAATATTGTTTTTTCAAATGGATATGGAAACCATGTTATGAATTTCTCCCTTAAAAATTCATCAAAAAGATATATATAGGGGGCTATAATAACGCGGGCTTTTTTCATATAAAGCTTGTTCAATTCATATGCACAAATTTTATGCCTCCTTCCATATTCCATCATTTCCTCAGCAGATATGACACCATTGAATTTTATTTCGTCTCTTTTCAAAACAAAATTTTCATAGAATATGCATCTATTGATATGCTTTTTACCCCTCAAATATTCAATACTCTTTTTCTTTCTCGCAGAACATAACCGAGTTATTTCCTCATTGCTTCCTCGTAAGGAAGGAATATTCTCAATCAAGAGGCACATGTTTGCTTTTCCCTGTATTCCAACTGCATTTATGTCCGCCATTCTCCTTAGCTCTTTTATCGCCTGCTGCTGCTGCGAGTTCGTTCTGGTGAGATACAAAATTGCAAAATCATTCTGGAGAGCAAATTCTAAAGAAGGCGCAAGGGCGCAAGCCGTTTTTCCCGTGCCTGCAGGCGCCTCGAAAACCAAATTCTGTTTTTTCTCTATTGCTTTTCTTATTGCATTCATTATTTCTTCTTGCCCTTTTCTTGGCTTGTATGGAAAAAAATTCACCATTTTCTTTTTATTTTTATTATTTTTTCCAGCGTATCTCTTTCATCTGGAGTGAGCTCCATTTCAAGAAGCTTATCTATTTCTCCCTGGCTTATATCAACATACAGAGTTTGTCCAGGTTTGATTTGCCTTCCTACAGTGGCTCCTTCTATGGCAACCGCCACCTCCATTCCCTGTTTTGCAACCTGTATGCTTCTCTTCTCAGACTGAATACTCTTTATTTTTCCAACAACCTTTCCATCATCTCTAATCAATTTCTGTCCAGTTCTTATCTCTCCTGCCAGAACGCGGACTCCCACGATAGCAGGTTTGCTAACACGAAAAACATAATCGGGCAGCAACAGAATCATTCCTGGATACGTGATTTCCCTTCTCTTTTGCTCCTCTATTTCCTTTTGCTTCTTTTCCCGCCATTCTTCAAATTTTTCTATGAGCTTGTATATGACTTTTTCCGTTATGACTTCAACATCCTCATTGTTTTCCTCAAGCAGCCTTACATTGAATCCAATAACGACTCTATTCAACGGATTTGCATTTGTCAAAGCTTCCATTATGTCGCGCTTTGAAATGTCTCCCACCTCTGCCTTTCTAATTGCTATGCCTTTGTTACGAAGCAAAAACGATAATGCCTCTAAAGAGCCAATAGCATCGGCTTTTATTATTATGCCTTCATCCTGCAACTCCACATCGAGTCTCATTTCATTTCTTATTGTTTTTATGTCTTCCTCCTCATTCTCCAAGACTTTAAATGGTGCCCCTGCAAAGGTTTTTTCCAAATCTGGAGCGGCTATTTTTATTCCGCATGCAGCCCTGCATTCTTCAACGCTATCAAACCTGTCGCTTGGCTCCCTTATCTCATCCAAAGGCTTTGGTTTAAGCAATGCCCTTATGCTCGTTGTAAATGGCGAATCCTTTCCTCCAATGACAATTTTATCTCCCTTCCTTATTATGCCATCATACACTATTGCATCTATTGTAACGCCCAACCCGCGCTCTTCTTTTACCTCGAGAACAACCCCTTTCCCAGCCTTTTCCTCGCTTTCCAGATTTTTTTCAAGGAAACGCTGAGCCAGTCCAATCAAAATCATCAGCAGCTCTGGTATGCCCTCACCAGTTTTAGCAGAGATTGGAACAACTGCAACATTTTTTGTGAAATCCCTTATTTTATCATATCTTTCAGCAGAGAATCCATGATCATATAAGCTGCCGATAAGGCGATACAGTCTTTCATCAAATTCCTTTCTTGCAGCTTCATTCTGCTTGGCCAGCCTCTGCGAAATCGTGCCCTCATAGCTGCGCCATCCTGGAATGGCATCTATTTTGTTTGCAGCAACAACAAAAGGCGTTTTATACTTCCTCAAAATCTTTATCGATTCTTCGGTCTGCTCCATTATGCCTTCATTTATATCAATAACTAAAATGGCGAGATCAGCCAAGGCTCCGCCTCTGGCACGAAGCGTTATAAATGCGAAATGTCCTGGGGTGTCGATGAAAAGCAAACCTGGCACTTTGAATTTTTTTCCTTTAAGCAGCGGACCACAAATTTTTATTATGGCATCTAATGGCACCTCTGTGGCGCCAATATGCTGCGTTATTGCGCCAGCCTCTTTTGCAGTTACAGTCGTGCCTCTAATGTAATCTAACAATGTTGTTTTTCCATGGTCTACGTGGCCGAGAACTGCTACGATAGGCTGGCGAATGTACACAATGATGAAAGGAATTCCATTATAAAATTATTTGTAAATGACTACTCCAGAATAAATGAAAAAGATGCCAAAGAAAATGAGCAGCGAAAATGATAGCAGAGCAGCCACCTTTTCAACTTTCTGGAATCTTGCTCCCTTATTCGAAAGCCATGTTATGAAGCCATACCATGAAAAATCGCAGCTTTCATGAAAAATTACCAGGGAAAGCAAGCCTATAAGCCCGAAATATGTCGCTTTTATTGCAAGAGTGAAGCCCACGGTGAGCCACCACAATATGAAATATGGATTCAAGCTGGAAAGCAATATTCCAGCTACAATTCCTTTAAAAATTCTTCTCTCCTTATTCTTGAAAAAGGTGAACGCAAGATAAAGCAGAAATACGCCTCCAACAATGCTAATCAAAGATTTCAGCATAGCTGGAAATTCAAATTTTCCAATGAAAAATAATGTAACAATGATCGGCACTTCCACTATGGCATGCCCTGTAGCTATTTTTATGCCAGCATATTTATTCTTCCTTCCCTCATATATTGCATTGGCGAATATGGGGCCAGGCATCAGAACGCCACTCAATGAAACAAAGATTACGAAGGCAATGAACCATAGCAGATTCATCTTCTGTTAATTTTATCTGCTATAAGTAATTTTTCTTCATAAAATTCTGCATTTTCTCCATACATTTATCACATCTTTTATCTGCTTCTCTTTCCCCTGCCCTTTGAATAGCTTTTCCAAATAATTGCTCTCTTCTTCAATATTCTTACCTGCTCCCCTCTTACTGTAATGGTTAAGGAGATGGAACCTTTTTGAATAGTTTTTGATGCCCATCTCCTTTCCCAGTTTTTGTTCAAGTCGCTAAATCTGGGTGTTGCGAAGGGGTTTTAAACTGTGGCATATTACACCGTGATGAATGAAGAGGAAATAATGAACAGGCTTAAAGAAGTTATGCACCCTGAAATAGATGCGAGTCTGGTTGAGCTTGGGATGATAAAGGAAGCGAGAATCGAGAATGACAAAATAAAGGTAACGATGGCTTTCCCTTTTCCAGGAGTTCCCATAAAATACATGCTAATGGAAATGGTGAGGCAAGCTTTGAATGAACTTGGAAAGGAAATAGAAATTGAAGAAACTGTCATGAATGAGGAGGAACTGCAGCATTTCTTCAAGCTTGAGCAGGAAAAATGGAAATACTGATTTAAATTTTTTAAATTATCTTTTAACAACCCTTTTTAATTTCATCATGTTGTCATAGCGTGAAAATAGATCCTTTGGAAATAAATTTTACACCTTTACCAAGCTCCACTATAACCAATCTATTGCGTTTATTAGCGCAAAATAAATTTAGAGTTAGTATTATTGGATTGCCTCGTTTCATATTCAATTTTAATGTCTTTCTTACTCACTCCGTTGAACATATGGGAAAGGATAAAGTTTGATAAAAAGATTGAAGAACAGGAGCTTAAGCCGCCAATATTCATAATAGGACACTGGAGGAGTGGGACAACATACCTGCATTAATTTGATTAGCCAAGACAAGCAATTTGGCTATCCATCAACATTTCATACCGTCGTTCCTTCTCTATTTCTAAGTTTTGAAAAATCGATAAAGCCAATCGTTGAAGCATCGCTGCCGCCAATTCGCCCTGAAGACAATGTTCCGCTGGCTGCTGATTTGCCGCAGGAAGAAGAGTATGCGATGGGAAATCTATGTCCGTATTCATTTTATAATGGATGGTGCTTCCTCCAAAAAATGGAATTTTATTACAGATTTGTAACAATGGATAATGTTGGAAAGCATGTAATCAAAGAATGGAAGGAAAAATACATCTATTTCCTCAAAAAGGTTGCATATTATCATAAAGGAAAGCGACTCGTTTTAAAAAATCCAGCGAATACAGCAAGAATAAAATTATTGTTTGAAATGTTTCCAGAAGCGAAGTTCATCCATATTTACAGAAATCCATACCATGTATTCTTTTCAATGAAACGTGATATAGAGGCGGAGATGTCTTTGTATTGTGTCCAGAAGCCGAAAGATGATGAAGTTATAGAAAAAGCAATGGTTGAGCTTTATATAAAAATATTCAAAAAGTATTTTAAGGAAAAGGAACTCATTCCAGAAGGAAATCTGGTTGAGGTGAGATATGAAGATTTTGTTTCAAATCCATTTAAAGAAATAAAAAGGGTATATGAGGGGCTTGGCCTGAAAAATTTTGAAAGAGCAAAGCATGATTTCATCAGATTCATAGAAGAGCAGAAGAAGATAAAAGTGCATCAATATGTTATAGGAAAGGAAGATAAGGAAAAGATATACAATTACTGGAAACTCACCATAGATAAATGGGGTTATGATTTTCCTTATGTTTAATTCTCATTGATGTTTAAGCCACTCAGTTCGCCCATCATTCTTCATTTTTTCAGCAAGGCATTCATCATCATCGTGGCATTTTTATAACGGCAGAGATATTAAAATTTAATGCAACAT
>JAGGWA010000142.1 GCA_021157745.1 Thermoplasmata archaeon | reverse complement strand
ATTTCAGAGTTATATTGTTCCAGCTTACAGCAGTTGCTCCTATAAATGCTGTTGCATCGCCATTTTCCAAAAATGTTCTTCCCATATTATGCGCTCTTTCAAGCTGGCTGCAGCCGCCAGAAAAAACGATGGGAGGCGTCGCTATCGCCAAGTTGCTAGCATCGTTTGCTCTTAGGACTGTTGGTGTACTCAATTCATTATCTTGTGGTATGTTATCACCATTATCATGAGTCCATACCAATCTTGCGACAATGAGGTTATTTCCATGCCCAAATATATTCACTATTCCATGCTCCTTCCAATGAGCAAGAACATTTGAATGATTCAATGGATAATCACATTGATAGATAGAAGGTTTTATTCCTTCTTTTTCATATAATTTTGTCGAAGTAAATCCATTAGGTTTGAATATATCGTTCCAGCATTTTTCCATAAGAGTAGCGGCATCTATGCGATGCCATTCTCCCCACTCGTCAGTATATTTGTCATAATACAGCATTGCTCCAGCCAGCAGAATATTTTTCTTCCATGTTTCATTGCTTTTTTCAAAATTTATTATATGCTGGCATATTGTTGCAACTTTATTTGCTTTGTCAGTAGGTATTCTTCCAACATATACCTCAGGATAAAAATCTGGTTTATCCTGCATTATCTCTCCATAATAGCCATCGTTATCGGCATCCCAATCGCCTGTCAAATCAGCATAATAATAATCAGTTTCAATTTTTGAATATTCATCTTCATGATTGGATGGATTTAAATAGCATTCTCTCATTGGAATTTTATCTCTGCTTCCAACAATCAGGACATAATCTATCCCCCATTGTTCATATCTGTCAATCAAAAAATTTCTTATTTTTTCGGGCAAATCTTTTCCTTCAAAATTTGATTCTATCCATGATGTTGTTACAACTTTAACACTATATCCCATGCTTTCCTTCCATTGAGTAAAATTGTTTAAAGCACTTGCCAACTCATCTGTTGTTATAATAACGTAATCATATTGCTGCATATTTTTAGAAAACACTATAGCTGGAGATAATAAAAACACAAATGCAACCAAAAAAGCCATTAACTTCTTCATACTAAAATTGTCATCCCGGGTATATAAAGCTTGCTATTACCTTAGCCAATAGATTCTGGAAAACATTAAAAATAGTCCCGGCGCCCGGATTTGAACCGGGGACATGCGGATTTCCGCGGCGGGCGGGTTTCCCGCAGCAATGCAACACTACAGTCCGCCGCTCTAGCCAGTCTGAGCTACGCCGGGTGATTATGAATATGCCAACATTTTTTTAAATTTTTTGGAAAGGGGGAGCAGCATCAAATTTCTCAATGAGGGCAAGATATCCGATGGAAATATAATTTTCGGGCGAGGTTTTCTATGAAAGGATGAAACTCAATCTATGGTTCTATTGCTGCCTGTGCTGCAGCAAGTCTTGCAGTTGGAATGCGGAATGGGGAGCAACTTGTTGTATTGACGCCTATTGAATGGCAGAATTTTATTGATCTCGCTTCCCCTCCATGTTCGCCACATATCGAAATATGTATGTTTTTATTCGCCTTTCTTGCTTTTTCGATTGCTATTTTCATTAGCTCTCCGACGCCTTTTTCATCAATTGTTTCAAATGGGTCATCCTGTAAAACATGGTTTTGAATATAGTACCTCAAAAATTTTCCTTCTGCATCATCTCTTGAAAAGCCAAATGTTGTTTGGGTTAAATCATTTGTTCCAAATGAAACGAAGTCACATTCTTTTGCTATTTCATCAGCAGTCAAAGCAGCTCTTGGAAGTTCTATCATCGCCCCCGTTTTGTATTCTATTCTTACACCCTCTTTTTCCATTATTTTTTTCATCGTTTTTTCAAGCTTTTCCTTTATTGCTTTTATTTCATTAACATGAGAAACCATTGGAAGCTCGATCCATGGAATTGGCTCATATCCTTTTTTCTTTGCTTCTATCGCTGCCTTTATGATTGCTTCAACCTGCATTATGTATATTTCTGGATATACAACAGCAAGCCTTATGCCGCGATGTCCCAGCATTGGATTCGCCTCCCTCACACGCTCAACCTTTTCAAGCAACCTTTTTTTCTCTTCTGTGAGTCCTTTTTCTATGGCTTCTTCCATTATTTCTTCATAACTCGGCAAAAATTCATGTAATGGAGGGTCAAGCAATCTTATGGTGATTGGTTTGCCACTCATTATTTCGAAAAGCTGCACAAAATCATTTATCTGCATTTCCTCAAGTTTTTTCAATGCTTCCATCCTTTCTTTTTTGCTTTCTGCCAGAATCATTTCCCTTACAACTGGCAGTCGTTCAGCCTGCAGGAACATGTGCTCAGTCCTTCCTAAGCCAATTCCTTCCGCCCCAAATTCTATGGCTTTTTTTGCATCTGTAGGTGTGTCGGCGTTAGCCATAACGTGCATTTTTCTGAATTCATCTGCCCATTCAAGAAGTTTTTTGAGCTCCTTGCTAAATCCAGCCTCGATAAGAGGAGCCTTCCCAAGAATTATGTTTCCTGTTGCCCCATCTATGGTTATAACATCATCTTTCCCAAGCTTTATATCGCCCACTATAAGCAATTCTTTTTCCTCATCTATTTTTATGCCATCTGTTCCAACTATGCAAGGGATTCCCAAGCCTCTGCTTACCACAGCTGCATGCGATGTCATGCCACCTTTTATCGTAACAATGCCTTTCGCCTTCACAATTCCATGAATGTCGTCTGGACTTGTCTCAACCCTAACCAGTATTATGTCTTCTTTCTCCCCCCTCTTTTCAGCCTCATCAGGCGAAAAACATATTTTTCCGACGGCGGCGCCAGGCGAGGCAGGGCGCCCTCTGGCAATAACATTAAGCTCTGCTTTCTCGTCCATCTGCTTGTGCAAAAGTTGCTGGAGTGAGTTTGCATCCACACGCATTATGGCTTCTTTTTTATCTATTATTCCTTCTTCAACCATATCAACTGCAATTTTTATCGCCGCCCTTGCGGTCCTTTTTCCGGTCCTCGTTTGCAATATGTAAAGCTTTTTCCTCTCTATTGTGAATTCTATGTCCTGCATATCCCTATAATGCACTTCAAGCTTTTTTGCAACTTTTACCAGCTCTTCATACACTTCTGGCATAACTTCCTTTAGTTTTTCTATAGGCCAAGGTGTCCTTTTTCCTGAAACAATGTCTTCGCCCTGAGCATTCAGCAGAAATTCGCCGTATACTCTGTTTTCCCCAGTAGCAGGGTTCCTTGTGAAAACAATACCAGTCCCAGAATCATTGCCAAGATTTCCAAAAACCATTGTTTGGATTACAACGCCAGTTCCCAAATCATCTGGAAGACGATTTATTCTGCGGTAATGTATGGCTCGCTCATTATTCCATGAATTGAATACGGCTTCTATTGCCATATACAATTGTTTCTCTGGCTCAGGAATTTCAACAAGTTCTTTGAATTTTTTTATCATTTCTTTCAAAGCATCTACGCTCAGCTCTTGATCAAGTTTGACTCCTTCTTTTTTCTTCTCCTCTTCTATTATTTCTTCAAATCTCGCCCCATCTATCCCAACAACTATCTCTCCAAACATCTGGATAAAGCGGCGATAGGTATCGTATGCAAACCATTCATTTTTCTTGGCAAGCTCTTCAACAATTTCATCTGTTAAGCCAAGATTGAGTATTGTGTCCATCATACCAGGCATGGAAACAGGGGCTCCAGAACGAACCGAAACGAGCAACGGATTTTCTTTTCCTCCAAATTTCTTTCCTGTTCTCTCCTCAAGTTTTTTTATTGCTTCCATAGCCTGTTTAAAAATTTCTTTCATATTCTTGCTTTTGAAATAATCTCTACATGCTTCCGTTGTTATTATGAAGCCTGGAGGAACCGGAATGCCTATGCTACTCATCTCAGCCAGCTGTGCCCCTTTATTGCCGAGCAAATCCTTCATTTCTTTGTTTCCCTCTTCAAAGAAGTAAATGTATTTCTTCATTAATTCTCGTTAATAGCCATGATATAAATACTTTGCTACCTTTTCCAGCTTTCTATTGAATCATATATTATTTCCTCGCTTTTTTGTAAAATTTCGTCGGTAACGTTCTCCAAGCCAGCTCTCGCTATAGCCATTGGAATCCTTCGCATGTAATCGCCCATTCTCAAATCTCTCCTCAAATTCGTTTTATAATTTTCTTCGATGATGGCATCAATGCTCTTTATATATTTCTCCACTCTTTCCTCTCCAACCTCTATCTTTGGATTGAATTTTCTTGCCATTTTTACCCATGCGTCATATATCTTTCCATGCTTTTTCTCATCCATTCCAAAAAACTTTTCTTTGAATAGCTCTATTCTATCCTCTCTGCTTATGTTAGATGTTTTAACAATGAGAGCAAATCTGCTTATCAAAAGAGGCGGCAACGGAATCTGAGATATTGCATCTCCTTTAAAAATCTCTCCTCTCGGGTTTGCAAAAGCTATCATTATAAAATGGCTTTCTATTTCTTCATGAATTTTTGCTGAATGCACACTCCCTTTTCCGTTTGAAAGAAGCTCATAGCAGTACTCGACGTCCTGCTGCGGTATCTTATCCATTTCATCAACCACAACAACCCTGCCATCTGAATAGGCGAGAGCTCCAAGCTCTCCTGTAGCAAGATTTATAACCAGGCCAGCCCTCGTTGTGTTTGCTCCTATGGAAGTAACATCTGAGAAGTTTTCAAGAATTATTTCCTTGGCAAGCGTCTTGCTGCTGCCTGGCTCTCCTATAATGAGGGTGTGAACAGGCTCTTCAAAAGTTGAGAATAATGATGTTGCGATTGCTTTTTTCATTATTTCATTTCCCCTTATAAATTTGAAAAGGTTCCTCCAGAATCCATCGAATCCATGCACGGTTGCAAACT
>JAGGWA010000015.1 GCA_021157745.1 Thermoplasmata archaeon | reverse complement strand
ATATGTTATATCAATCAGAGAAGGAACATAGCAATATATGCATGCATGGGAGCAACCATAGTAAGGATTTATTGTATAATCCAAGCCATATAGGCGCGATTTATTCAGCGCGCTTTTGCACTTCATAGAAATCCTCCAGCCTTGTCTGCTTTATTCTATTCTGCAGCAAAACACTTGTCTCTATCCATCTCCGCACTGGAATGAAAAGTATTGAAGAAACAAAGAGCAAAGCCTCCTTCAGAGAATCAAATTTCCTCGCATCACCCTTCAAAGCCCTTCTGACATTCTCGCGAACATTCCACACGCCAACTGGCATTATATAGCCAGGATGTATCTCGCGCAACACAACAACGCCTGCCTGGCGCCGCATGCGGCGCAAATGCTCTGCGGCTGCCATGCGGGCAGCATAGTAGCAGCCCCCTATCGAAGCGTATGTTTTCCTTCCCTTATAAAATTCGTGGTCTCCAAACATTACTATTTTTTTGCCCAACGGGTTCCATGTCGTGTTGGGATACCATGCCTCTATGAGCTCATATTCCCAGCTGCTTGGATACATTACAACAACCCATAAGTTATCGAGGCTTTTTGTGTAATACACATGGATGGAGTCAATCAAAGGCTGCCTTTTTACTTCTTTTACCAGCTCATCTCCAATCATGCTGTCCACGGCTGTAATGCTCCATCTCGTCGGCACAAACTTTTTCTCTATCCCAAATATTCCAGCAGAGAAGGCTTTCTGTATCTGGGAAACGAACACATTCTGATTGTAAAGCATCAAAATAGCTTCTTTGGCTTTAACCTCATCGTAATACAACTTTTCCACCTTTCTATCCACTTTTGGATTCTCAACCCAGAGCCTTTTTATTTTCGCAGCAGGACCATGTGGCTGAACTTCATCATACAAAGCTATGTGTCCAGATGGCTTCTTTTCGAATTCCACTTCCATTTCCACAGGCTTGTAAGCCATGGCTATTTCTTGCGTGTACTGAGCAATTTTGTCATTCAGATTTGTAACATGAATGCGATGCTTCCCCCTTATGAGTTTCATTCTAAAGTCAACTATCTCATCTATGCTTTTATCATGCCATAGTTCTGGAGTATCCATGTATGATGTGTCTCCCTGCAAAGGAGGAATCATTGGTCCAATGCTAACTTTTGGGTAGCCCTGGCGACCAACGAATATTGAAGGCGGAGAAGAGCCATAAATGTTTTTATCTATGAGCTCTTCATTTTTTCTTGCTGCATAATATTTAACAAGGATGGGACAACGAGGCTTACCGCACAGAAGCTTTGTTCCCCTGCACCTTATGCAAATGCTTTCATCTGTTGAAATAAGCTTGCGGGGCTTTGTTTTCACATTAAATTAAAATGGCGGAAATAAAATACTTTGCGCAGTGAAAAGATTTTTTAAACAATAAAAGCTTTCTTTTACATGAAGTTGCTTTCATTGCTGCTTGCGTTGTTGATCATAACTCCTCTGAATTATGAAATAAATGTTGTTGGAAACGATGTTTATAAAAATGCATGCCGCTACAATGTTCAGGGTTACATTTATGTTCATATAGAAGGCGATGCATATCAGCGTGGCTACCAGCATGGCTATCTTTTATATGCGGAAATATTGGACATGATGTATAGATGGAGCAATATAATACATAATTGTCCCATCGTAATAAAATATTTGCCTATAGATAAGAATTCATCTCAATATGAGAAGCTTTCTTATTCATGGTGGGAATCATGTAAAAAACAGGCGATGAAAATATTCTGGCCTTATTATCCTGAGGAATACAGAGAAGAAATAAAGGGAATAGCAGATGGAGTAAAAGCGAGGGGACAGAAATTTTATGGAAGAGATGTCACATATGAAGATATTCTAACATTGAATGAAATGTATGAGCTAATGAGCATATTAACGAATCCAACAAAAAGCATTCATATTGGGCGTGACATCATGCATGGCATAGCCAGATTTTTCCCACAGCTTGAAGGAAAAGAAATATATTTTGATTTTAGCCCATCCGAGCACTGCAATGGTTTTGCAGCCGTCGGCAACGCCACCAAAGATGGAAACATCGTTATAAGCGATGCTGTGTGGTGTGGAGGATGGTGGTATACCTACTATATTGCTCAGAGATGGAATGTCATTCTGGATATAGAGCCAAGCAGCGGGCACCGCATTATTATAGCAACGTCGCCTGGCTTAATATGGAGCGACGAAGATTACTGGCAGAATGATGCAGGCTTGGCGATGATAGAAACCACGTTCATACAGGGCTATTACAAGCTTCGTGGCATTCCTCTTGCAATAAGAACAAGGATGGCAATGCAGTATGCAAACAACATTGATGAAATAATTGAATATATGCTCAAAGAAAATACAGGTGTTATGAATTCGCAATGGCTTATAGCTGATGCCAAAGCAAAAGAAATCGCTTTGTTTGAGTTTGGCTTGTATCATTATGCTGTTGAAAGAACAAAAAATGGCTTTTTATGGAGTGCAAACAATCCATTTAACTTTAAAGTGAGACGGGAAATTTTAGGCTATGAATTTCTGAAAGCCCCTATTTTTAGACTCGCTCATTTGCTACTCAATGCAACAGGCTACCAGTATTACACTTTCTTCTACACTCCAAGCGACAGGGATATAAAATTTGAAGAATTGGGCAAAAAATATTATGGAAGGATAGATGCCAACGTTGTCAAAAAAATAATGTCAACTCCGCCCATATCGGATTTCACAACCTACATAGAAATCACCGACGGAAACATGATATGGGATAATGGACTCTGGGGCTTCTATGGAAATCCCAACTACGTATGGAATACATCCTCGCTGTACAAATTGAAAGGTGTAAGAGACGTGCCCGCTGCTGGGTGGACAAAAATATATGGCGTGCCTTACGATTTTGAGCCAAATTATGAAAAAGGCAACATGAATAAAGGAAGGGAAGCCATGCCATTATGGGAATATGTGTTTTGCAGTGATGCCAATACAAGCAATTACAAATATGCGAAGCTTGCAACAGACGGAAAAAACATATACGCTGGCTTTGATAACAACATACTTGCTTTAGATGCAAACGGAAGCATTTTATGGAGCAAAACCTTGGATGGAAATGTGAATGAAATTGAAGCAAATGGAAATATATATGTTGTCACATCAAACAAAACATACTGCATCGATGAGAATGGCCATATAATTTCCACATACAAAGGAGGTAATGCAATCTGTATTGAAAATGGCAATGTTTACATAGCTGGAGATGGCGTCTATAAAAATGATGAAAAGATTCTTGGGATATATGCAAGCGATATAGAATATGGAAAGGCATTGTATATTGCAAGCAACAAAAGCGTTTATTGCTACAATGACAAAATAAAATGGCAATTCAATGCAACGCTTCCTGTGGAAAAAATTTCATATTACAGGGGACGAATATATGCTTCATCATATGATGGTTGCTTATACTGCATCGATGAAAATGGAAAATTAATATGGAAATATACGGCGGGATGGGGAATCGTTACAAAAGCAATAGAAAGGGATGGAAGAGTATATTTTGCATCTTTGGATGGAAATGTTTATTGTCTGGATGAAGAGGGGCATAAAATATGGACATACAGCAGCAATGCCTCCATACATGGTGAAATCATGGCATATGGCAGCTATATTTTCTTTGGAAGCGATGATGGCCGCTTCTATGCTGTAAATAAAAGTGATGGAAAAGCAGTCTGGAGTTTCGCTCCTGCGCATGAAATGGAAAGTATATACAATTACATAACAACTCCAATACTTTCAAATGCAATAGCTTTTAATGGGAGAGTTGCCTTCAGCAGCAATGGAAAAATATATTACATGGATGCAAAAACATTTGAAATTGAGACAACAAAAGAAAAAGAAGGAAACACAACAATTTTTGTGGTTCCAGTTATTGCAATACTTGCCATAATAGCATTTGCCTTCTATAAAAAATATAAAAGCTAAGGAATAAGCTTGAAAACATACAATTTTTCTCCAGGTATTTTCTTTTCCGCAATCTTTTCGATTTTCCATCCAATATTTTTAGCATATTCCATAACAACATACGGATCCGCAATGGAAGAATAGGCAATTTCAATGTGTCCATTCTCTTTCAAATAATCTTTCGCCTCTTTCAAGAATCTCTTTATTGTTCTCTTTTTATAATCACATATTGCGTAATCAAAAATGCTTTTCGGCTTTAAATCAAGATAGGGAGGGTTAAATAGAATGATATCGAATTTTATATGCGGCAAGGAAGAAAATAAATCGCTTTGAATGAATTCTATGTTGTTTATTCCATTCAATTCCGCATTTTCTCTTGCAATTTTTATAGCTTCCTTGCTTATATCAGCAGCAAACACAACGCTTGCTTTTTTAGCAGCCTCTATAGCTAAAACACCCGAGCCTGTTCCCATATCAAGAACAATGCTTCCTTCCTTTATCTGCATGTTAGCCAGCATGAGCTCGCTTGTGTAGAAACGCTTTGGATTGAATACTTTTTCCGATACAATATAATTTTTGTCTCCGATAACAACTTCTTTAGGTGAAATCTTTTGCATCATTTTTATAAGCATTGCCAGCCAGATATGGCGCAATTTCACCATGATATATTTGCAAGCTTTTTAATTTTTAATGAATAAAAATGCTGTTTAAGGTAAATATTTACACAAAAATTTATATTTATGTTCTGCATTGCATAATATGAAAAAAATAATGCTTGATGAAAATGAAATGCCGAGCAAGTGGTACAACATACAGGCTGAAATAGAGCTTCCACCGCCATTAAATCCTTCAACGTTAGAGCCATTGAAGCCGAATGAGCTTGAAGCAATATTTCCGAAAGAGTTAATAAAGCAGGAAATGAGCAGACAGAGATGGATTGCCATTCCGGAAGAGATAAAGGAAATATATCGTATATGGCGCCCCACTCCCCTGATTAGAGCCACCCGCCTCGAAAAATTTCTCAAAACGCCTGCAAAAATATATTACAAGTGGGAAGGCGTAAGTCCGCCAGGGAGCCACAAGCCAAATACAGCGGTTGCTCAGGCATATTACAATGCAAAGGAGGGTGTTGAAAGGCTTACAACAGAGACGGGCGCTGGTCAGTGGGGCTCCGCCCTCGCTTTTGCCGCCCGCCTTTTTGAGCTTGCTCTGACTGTGTATATGGTTAAGGTGAGCTATGAACAGAAGCCTTATCGCCGCATTATGATGGAGGCATGGGGAGCAAAAGTTATACCGAGTCCGAGCAATGCTACAGAGGCAGGAAGAAAAATTTTGAAGGAGAGGCCTGACACCAGCGGAAGTCTTGGAATTGCGATTAGCGAGGCAGTTGAGGATGCTGCAACCCATGAAAATACAAAATATGCTCTTGGCTCTGTTTTGAACCACGTTGTCCTGCATCAAACCATAATCGGCTTAGAAATGAAAAAGCAGTTCGAAAGCATTGAAGAGAAGCCAGACGTCGTTATAGGATGTGTCGGCGGAGGGAGCAATTTTTCTGGAGGTGCATTTCCATTCGTTTATGATAAGCTGCGTGGAGAAGATATTGAAATAATAGCAGCCGAACCAATGGCTTGCCCTACGCTTACAAAAGGCGTGTACAGATATGATTATGGCGACACCGCTCGCCTTACTCCGTTGTTGAAAATGTATACTCTTGGTCATACCTTCATTCCCCCGGCCATACATGCTGGCGGTCTACGCTATCACGGCGATGCCCCCTCATTATGCAAGCTAGTTGAAGATGGCATAATAAAGGCAAAAGCCTTTTACCAGAATGAAGTTTTCGAGGCAGCAAAAATATTCGCCCAGACCGAAGGTTTCCTCGTCGCCCCAGAGGCGGCGCACGCCGTCAAGGCTGCCATTGATGAGGCAATAAAATGCAAGGAGAACGGCGAGGAAAAAACAATCGTTTTTGTGAATAGTGGCCATGGTCACTTTGATTTGGCTGCTTACGATGCCTTTAACCATGGAATGCTTCAGGACTATGAATATCCAGATGACTTGATAAAAGAAGCTTTGAAAAATCTGCCAGAAATATGAAGATTGGCTTCGTTGTCAATCCCATAGCAGGCATGGGTGGAAAAGTTGGGTTAAAAGGAACAGACGGAATGTTGCAGGAGGCGATAAAAAGAGGAGCCAAAAAAGAAGCACCGCAAAAAGCAATAAAATTTCTGAAAGCTTTGAGAGAAAAGAAAATTGATGTGCAAATTTTTACAGCCTCGCATGAAATGGGAGAAGATGAATGCAAGGATGCTGGAATAAAAGCGAGAGTTGTATATCAATGTAACAATCCGACTACAGCCATGGATACAAAAAAAGCATGTATTGAATTTATGAAACATGGCGTGGACGCAATAGTTTTTGTTGGCGGTGACGGAACAGCCAGAGATGTATATTCTGTTGTTAAGGATAGAATAGCCATGCTCGGTGTGCCTGCTGGCGTGAAAATGTATTCTGGCGTATTTGCTTTCACACCTGAGATGGCAGCTGAAGTAATAGCAAACTTTGATGACTCGGTTGATGCTGAGATAATTGACATTGATGAGGAGGCTTTCAGGAAAGATAAACTTGAGTTAAAGATTTATGGATATGCAAAAACTTTGGGCGGAAATGTTCAACAAGGGAAGATTTTGATAGCAAGCGACAAAGAAATGAAGGAAAGCATTGCATCTTTCATGGCATTGATATGCAGGAAAGGAAACTATATCATTGGAGGCGGCTCAACAACATATGCAATTAAAAAAGCTCTGGGAATAGAAGGGAGTTTTTTAGGCGTAGACGTTGTAAAGGATGGAAAATTGGTTATAAAGGATGCAAATGAAGAACAATTGCTCGATTTCCTTT
>JAGGWA010000076.1 GCA_021157745.1 Thermoplasmata archaeon | reverse complement strand
GCATATTATGGCGAAGAAAAGAACAACCATTACCATTGAAAAAGATTTGTTTGAATTTGCAAGGAAAATGGGGTTGAATATTTCCGCTTTTTTGGGAGAAAGATTGAGGGAATTAAAAGGAATAGTGCAGGGGGCGAGATTTGAACTCGCGAACCCCTACGGGACAGGCCCCTCAAGCCTGCGCCTTTGGCCTGGCTCGGCTACCCCTGCTTATTTGATAAACTTGCATTGTTTATTTAATTTTTGCCGCTTTTCTCCATTAAATTTTTTATGGCTTCCTTATCTTTTTTATCTATCCCAAAATAATCATAGAAATATTGTGTTGTGGTAATCAATTTCGTTCTTCCCTCTTTCCTTGTGTTGATGAAACCCTTCTTTTTAAGCTCTCTAACATGTTCATAAACATTGCTCCCGAGCAGCTTTTTCAAATCAGACTGTTTTATTGGCTGATGATACGCTATCAATGAAAGAGTCTTTATCAACGATTTTTTAAGCTCGACTGGAGCAAATTTTTTGGCATATTCTGCATACTCTGCTTTAACTTCCATAACATATTTTCCATTAGCCTCTGATATCTCAATTGCAGATTCTTCATAAAAATTCTTCAATTTTTCAATAGCTTTTTTAACCACCTTTTTTTCCATGCCCACTGCTTCTGCAATTTCTTCAATTGAAAGGGGGCGGGATGCAGCAAACAACACCGCTTCTATTATTCTCTCAGCCTTCATGCTTCAACTTTATGAATATCTCTCCATATGGGAAATTTTCCTGCCATATCTCTATTACACCATCTTTTGCCAGAAAAAGAAGAGGCAGGATAATGGCAATGATATCTTTTTCGTCAAAAAGCTCTTTTAAAGGAACAGCCCTTCCGTTGAGCTTACTCAACTTTTCCATAACTCTTTTTATGTCATCTTCAATGTTTTCTTTATGTGTTGAATCTTCCATTTTCACAGGGCTTATTATTTTCCTCTTCTTTGCTCTCTTTTTTACTATTTCTTCCTTTGCTTCTTCGAATGCGTTTATCAGCTCAACAAGCGTAACCTTTCTTTTTGCTTTTCTCCTTATCTTTGGCTTCAATACTATTTCATCTTTCATTATTCTCTGGGTTTGAAGGAAAAGCTCATCATCGCCATACCAATCTGGAATATCATCAAAGTATATCTCTTCTTCCTCCTTCCTTTCCATCTCTTTTATCATTTCCTCACTTTGCAGTCTCAATATTTTCCATGCTAAAAACAGTATTTTTCCTGCAACAATAAGATTTATCCCTTTCTCCTTAACCTTCTTTAAATACAATGAAGAGAATGCTGCAAGATCAATCTCCCATGGATTTATCTGCTTTTCTATAACTAACTCGAAAACAGTTGCTATGGCTCTATCAAAGCCATCCTTTATGAAAATTTTATCTTCAATAATTTCAATATACTTCCCAATATTTTCCTTCCGATAAAGATTTTCTTTTTCCGAAAGTATGTGCAATATCACTTCTTCCTTCATTTTACCTCCACTACTTTTTCAATCTCATTTAAATTAACGTTTCCAATTATCGTTGACTTTCCATTTATGGAAGTTACACCATATATGTGATTTGCTTTCTGAAGAGTTATTCTTCGCAATGATATTACAATGAATTGGGCGTTTCTTGCTCTGCTTGCTATCATATTTGCAACTCTATCAGCATTCTTCTCGTCTAAGAACATATCGATTTCATCCAGGACATAGAAGGGCGAGGGGCTATAAGCCTGCAATGCAAAAATGAAAGCCAAACTCGCTATACTTTTCTCCCCGCCTGACAAAGCATTGAGATGTAAAGCTCTTTTCCCGGCTGGCTTAACCTTTATATATAAACCACCTTCGAAGGGCTCCTCTGGGTTTTCAAGCAAAAGCTCGCCGTCGCCGCCCGCCAGCTCCCTGTATATCTCCTGGAAATTCTCCTTGATTTTGTTGAAAACAGTGAAGAAGCTCTCTTTCTTCTTTTTCTTTATTTCTTCCTCGAGCTTTATCAAATTTTTCTTCTGTTCCTTAAGTTTTTCGGCGTCTTCTTCAAATTTCCTCCTCCTTTCATCTTGCCTTTCATACTCTTCCAAAGCCCTCATGTTTATAGGCTGCATTTTCTCTATCTTTTCCTTCAACTCTTTTATTTTTCTCTTTATCTCTTCGATGGGTGGAAGCTCTTCTTTAAATTCCTCCTCCGTCATGACCTCTGCTAAAGCTGCTTCCAAAGTTGGTAATCTTGCTCTTGCCTTCGAAATCAAATCTATGGTTGTCTCTATTCTTGTCGCAATTGCTTCCATTTTATTTTCAAGCCTTACAATTTCCTTATACAAAGCATCTCTCTTTTCCTGCAATCCTTTAGCTTTAGTTGTCAGCTTTCTTTCAATTTCTTCCATTGCCTTCAATTCATTCAAATTCTTCTGATAATTTTGCTCTTCTTTCTCCAGCAAATTTTTCATTTCATCTATTTTTGCCCTTGCTCTTTCCATTTTTTTCATCAATTCTTCCTTTTGTTCCATTGATATTTTTCTCTCCATCTCTCTCGTCTTCTTCTGACTTTCTATGTCTCTCAGCTCTTTTTCAATATCTTCAATTTTTTCTTTTACAACATTTATCTCCTTCAACACCTCTTTCTTTGCTATCCTCATCAATTCTTTTTCCTTTTCCTTAAGCAATTCTGCTATTTTTTCGATCTCCTCTCTAATTGCCTTACTTTCTTCTTCCTTTCTGCTTAACTCTTCTTCTATTTTTTCTAACTCCTCTTTTCTTTCTTCGTATTCCTTCAATATTACTTTCAAACTCTCCTTCAATTCCTTCTTCCTTATTTCCAATCTTTCTATATTTTCATCTGGCAAGAATGTAATTGATGAAAGCTCATCTTCTATGCTTGATATCCCATCTTTTATCTCAACCAATTTTTTGGTCAGTTGCTCCTGCTCATAGCTTGCATTTCTTAGCTCCGCTGCAATCTCCCCAACTCTTTTCCTTTCAGCTGCACTGAATATGGCTCTTGCTTCCATGCTTCCGCCTGTTATTGCACCGCTTGCTTCAATTATGTCTCCATCAAGCGTAACTATTCTCACGCCTCCCATGAGTTCGCGAGCAGTATCCATATCTTTAACGACTATGGTATCGCCAAAAACATACCAGAATGCAGCATGATAACGAGAATCATATTTAACCAAATCTATCGCAAATCCAATTGCATTTTCATGGCGTACAGCAAGCAAAGCTTTTCCGCGGGGCTTCCCAGCCATAAGTTTATTCAAAGGCAAAAATGTTGCTCTCCCCAGATTATTTTTCTTAAGGTACTCTATGCATTTTGCAGCAACTCCATCATCTTCGACAACTATTGCCTCCGCCCTCCTTCCAGCCGCCACCTCTATCGCCTTTGCATATTTTTCTTCTACGGTGGCGAGTTCTGCAACACTTCCATGTATCCCTTTTATTATTCCGTTATCTCTTGCCTCCAATATTGCTCGAGTTGCTTGAGAAAAGGATGCCATATCTTCCTTTGCTCTTAATTTTGCAAGCTCGCGTTGCAAATATATTATTTGTTTATCCAATTCTCTTATCCTGTCATTTATTTCTGCCTCTTCTTTTTTAAGCTGGAAGAGTTTGTTTTCAAGCCTTTCCTTGTTTTTATGCTTCTCTTTCTCTTTTCTTCTTGCTTCTCTTATCTCGCTCTCTATTTCATTCAATTCAGTCTCAAAAGACTCCTTTTTTTCTTTTGCTTCATTGAATTGAGCAATCAAACCATTTTTTTGCTGTGCAATCCTATCTTTTTCCAAATTTATCTCATGTTCCCTTTCCTTCTTTTCCATCAAAGATTTTCTCAATTTTGCTATCTCTCTTCCTATATTCATTGAAATTTCATCAGACTGTTCCACTTCCTTTTTGAGCTTTTGAAGCTGTCCTCTTAAATTTTGCAACTCCTTTTCTTTCTCTCCCTTTCTCTTTTCCAACCCTTTTATTTCTTTTTCAAATCTTTTTATTTCCTTCTCTATTTTACCTAATTTGCTCTCTATCTCTTTTATTTCTCCATCGTTTTCCGCAATTTCCATTCTATAATAGTTTATCTTTTCCTTTGATTTTATCAATTCTTCTTTAAGCAAATCTATTTTGTTTTTTACTTCTATCAGCTCCTCCCCGCCCATTCCAGCTATTTTATCCTCAATTTCCTGAAATTCCAAAACAAGCTCGTTATATTTCTTCTTCAGTTTTTTTGCTTCCTCTTCCAGACTTTTCTTGCTCCTCTCATATGATTCTATCTGCTTATTCACCTCATTTATCTCTCTTTCTATCTCAACCCTTTTTTTGTAGGCGAGCATGGCTTCGTGCCTTTTCAATTGCTTTTCTATCTCCCTGTATTTTATTGCATCATCTCTATCTTTCTTAAGCTGCCTTATCTGCTTCCTTATCTCTCCAAGTATAATTTCAATATGCTCTAAGTTCCTCTCAACCTCTTCCCTCTCCTTTTTTGCTTTTTCTATCTCAGCATCGAATTCAGCTATGCCAGCTATCTCATCTATTATTCGGCGACGCTGCACGCCGCCCATCTCGACGACTGCTGTAACATCGCCCTGCTGCACAATGCAGTTCTCTGATATGCTCGCAGCTGAAAGCAGTTCAACGAATTCATTCAACGAGGCCGCCTTTCCATTTATGTAAAAATAGCTGTAGTAATTCGATGGATTGTTTGGTAACGGTGCCTTTCTTATTTTCCTTGTGAGCACAACTTCATCGCTCTCTACAGGTATTATTCTGTCGGAATTATCAAAAACCAAAGAAACTTTGCAATAGTCGGCATCTTTTTCTCCTTTATGGATTAAGTCTGTTAGACGCTCAGCCCTCACCATTTTGGGGCTTCTTACTCCAAGTATGAATAGGATGGCATCTACAATATTTGATTTTCCAGAGCCATTTGGTCCAGTTATGGCTGTGAATCCTGGAAGAAAAGGAATTCTAACTCTCTTTCCAAATGATTTGAAGTTTTCAAGCTGTATCTCTTTTAAATACATCCCACCCCTAATTTAAATTGTCATGGGTATATAAATATAGTGATTTGATTGCCCTCAATAGAAACTTATCATAGATGGCAATTTCTTTGTTCATACTGGTTTTTCGATGATCCGATAATTAGAAAAACCTTATATTTTAGGGAGTATATATTTACGAATGCCAATAGCGGAAGAACTTGCAAAAAAGCAAAGGCAAATATCGATAGCTGAATTCTTTGAAAGAAATAAGCAGATTCTGGGCTTCGATAATTTAACGAAAGCTATGATAACGAGCGTTAAAGAAGCTGTTGACAATGCTCTTGATGCATGTGAAGAAGCAGGAATATTGCCAGATATAATCGTGAAAATAGAGGAAGAAGGAGAAAATGAATATAAAGTTAGCATAGAAGATAATGGTCCAGGTATAGTTAAAAGTCAAATCCCTAATGTTTTCGCCCGCCTTTTATATGGCTCTCGTTTTCATTCTTTAAAGCAATCGAGAGGGCAGCAGGGTATTGGTATATCAGCAGTCGTTCTATATGCTCAGCTCACGACTGGGAAGCCAACAACAGTAATATCGAAAATTGGTTCCGGTTTTCCAGCTCATCGATATGAGCTGCTAATAGATACAAAAAAGAATATGCCCAACATTGTCAATGAAGAAATACTGCACTGGGAGAAAAAATCTGGAACGCTCGTTGAGTTTCACATTAAAGGAAAATACGTTAAAAATAGAAAGCAGTCTGTATACGGGTATCTACGAAGCACAGCTATCGTTAATCCACATGCTTTCATAAAATTGATTGAGCCAGATGGAAATGAAATTGTTTTTGAAAGGGTCTCAGAAAAATTGCCAAAGCAGCCAAGAGAAATAAAGCCACATCCCCATGGCATAGAAATGGGAACTCTTTTGAAAATGCTGAAGGAAACCAAAGCTAAAAAATTGAGCAGCTTTTTATCAAAAGAATTTTCTTCAATAAGCAGCCAGAAGGCAAAGGAAATCATAAAAAAAGCTGGATTGGATGAAAATTTGCTGCCATATGAGATTGGGATAGAGGAAGCGAGAAAATTGCTGGACGCATTCAAAAAAACAAAATTCATAGCACCGCCAACTGACTGCTTATCGCCAATAGGAAAAAATTTGATTAAAAGAGGCTTGAGAAAAGAAACGAGGCAGCTCTCGCCCGAATTCATTTCTGCTGACATGCGCTCGCCAAGTGTCTTTTCAGGAATACCATTTTTAGTGGAGACGGGTATTGTATATGGGGGAAGCCTTCCAAAAGATAGCAAAGTCGAGATTCTAAGATTCGCAAACAAAGTTCCATTGCTCTATCAGGAAGGAAACTGCGTCATTACGGAAGCAATAAAAAATATCGATTGGCGCCGCTATGGGCTGGAGCAGAAGGGCGGAAAAGGCATTCCTTATGGGCCTGCCATAATACTTGTGCACGTTGCTTCCGTAAATGTTCCATTCCTTTCGGAATCGAAAGAAGCAATAGCTCATGTCGAGGAAATTGAAAAGGAAATAAGGCTTTCTTTGCAGCAATGCGCAAGGAAAATGAGGACACATTTATCGAAGAAGGAAAAGAAGGCTAAAGCAAGAGATAAATTTTTGCTAATAACAAAGATTCTTCCAGCAATAGCGGAAAAAGTTTCAAATATAGTCGGAAAACCAAAGCCATCTTTGGATGAGATAATAACGCAGATCATGAACATAGTTTGGATAGATGATTTCATAGAGGAAGATGGCGAGCTTTTGAAAAGCACCATAAATGTAACGAATTATAGGAAAATGAAACACTCATTTTATCTATTTGCGGAGATACCAGGGAAAGAATTTTTAGATGGTGTTGAACCGGAGCCAGAGAGAATCGAGGAAAATTACATAATGTGGCATGTCGATATAGATCCAAAGGAAAAGAAAAGCTTTGTATTCAGACTGAAAAAAGAGAGTGAGTTCGATGAAAATAATCTATATATAGAAGGATTGAACCCTGTTTATGTTATAGGGGCTGAGAAATGGGAGGGAGAATGATGGATGCTTTGAAAGAATTGAGAAAAATAGCTGAAAAAATTTATGATGATTTGGCAAATGCAAGAGTACCATCGCTCCAGCTTCCATCTCGAACAAAATCGAACATAAGGTTTGATGATCGTTACAGAGTATGGAAATATGGAAGCCACAAGATAACTAGGGCAGCTAACACGCTATCAGGAGCATATATGCTTTTAAGAACGGTCTATACACTTGATTTTATCCGCCAGATGATCGAGCAACGCAAGACATCAACGCTTAGAGAACTGTATTACATTTCGGAGGGATGGGGAGAAGCAAAGTTCCATACACAGGACGAATCAGATAAACTTGCTGAAGATCTCGAAATTTTGACGAATCGTTTGAGGGAGGATCTGAAATTGCGCCCGGAGGAGGATGGCGCCCGCGTAATTGGCGATATTGTAATCGAAGAGGTAACAAGAAAAGGAGAGAGGCGTAGAATCCATTGCCAGGATGATGTTGGAGATAGTGGCTATAGTATACCATACAATGTTGAAAAGGAAAAAATAAAATTTGTTGAAGTGAATGCTGATAAAGTTATAGCTATAGAAACAGGAGGTATGTTTGATCGCCTTGTTGAGAATGAATTTGATGAAAAAAGCAACGCCATACTCGTGCATTTAAAAGGGCAGCCAGCAAGAAGCACAAGAAGATTCATTAAAAGGCTGAATGAAGAGTTAAATCTTCCTGTCATTGTTTTCACAGATGGCGATCCATGGAGTTATCGCATTTTTGCAAGCGTTGCTTATGGGGCGATAAAAACAGCTCATATTTCAGAATATCTGGCGACGCCATCAGCCCAGTTTTTGGGAGTGACGCCATCTGATATCGTCAACTATGATTTGCCTTCTGATGCTTTAACAAAAGAAGACATAGATGCTTTAAATTCTGAGCTAAGCGATCCACGCTTCCATGATGAATTCTGGATAAATGAAATTAAATTGCAACTCGAGATAAAAAAGAAAGCTGAGCAGCAAGCTTTGGCAAAATATGGCTTGGATTATGTTACTGACGTATACCTTCCAGAGAAGCTTGCAGAAATGGGATATGAAATGTAGAGGTGGGTAACACCAAATATTTATTATGGTTTTGTCATATCCATAGTATGAAAGCCGTTGTTTTGGGAGGAGCAGGAATAATGGGGAGCTATGCTGCCATTCATCTGGTGAATTCAGGCATTTTTTCAAATGTCATCATAGCTGACTTGAATGAGGAAAAGGGAAAAGAGTTGGCAAAGCAATATGGAATGGATTTTGTTAAAATTGATGCAACCAGCGAAGAAAGCGTAAGAGAAGCTATAAAAGGAGCCAGCATCGCAATCAATGCAGTTGGTCCCTTTTACAAATTCGCTTTGCCCATACTCAAAACTGTTATAAAAGAAGGAATAAACTATGTTGATATATGCGATGACTATGATGTTACACAAAAGTTACTTGAATTGGACGAGATGGCAAAAGGAAATGGCACAGCTGCCATAATCGGCTTGGGAGCAAGCCCTGGAATAACTAACGTTGCTGCCGCCTATGGAGCAAGCATGCTTGATGAAGTGGAAAGCATAAAAATATATGTTACAAGGAGTATAAAAGAGGAGGCTGGGGGAGCGATACCATATCATATGCTCCATGCATGGCTTGGGAATGTGCCAGCTTATTTGAATGGCAAATATGAAATAAAGAAGGGACTCAGGGATGGAAAAGAGCATATCAAATTTCCCGAGCCTTTTGGGGAGCTCGACGTCTACTACTTTGGCCACCCTGAAACAATCACATTGCCCCGTTACATCAACGTAAGAAATGTTGAGTGCAAGGGCAATTTTACACCACCAATATTCAGAAATTTTTTGATTAGCCTTGACGAGCTTGGCTTCATATCTGATGAAAAGCTAAGCATTGGCATCTCCCCCATTGATTTTCTTGCAGCATTCATTCAAAGTAAGGTGAAAAGCATGTCCGGAATGGAAGATGTGCCGGAGGGAGGCGCCGTAATGGTGGCGGTAAATGGAAAGAAAGACGGAAAGGATGCATCATATGCATTTTCAGGAATAGCGAGGATGAGAGAAGCTACAGCGACGCCAGCCGCCATAGCAGCGATAATGATGGCTAAAGGGGAAATTAGCTTTTCAGGTGTGAGAGCTCCGGAGGCATCGCTTCCGCATAAAAAATTCATAAATGAAATGATAAAGAGTGGCATATTCCACAAAATATGGATGGAGGAAAAGAAAGAGATAGAAGAATTAAAATGAGGAAAACAGTAGCTTTGGTATCGATTTCGATTCTGCTTTTGCTCATGACATATAGCTACATCGAGCATGATGAAAAGGATCCGGATATGGCTTACATAATAAAAAATTTTGAGAAATTTGAAGGAAAGAAAGTTGATTTTGCTGGAAGATTTGTTTCATGTAATGGCTCTGTGACCAAACTGAAACTTATGGAGCCACCATATTGCATTGTAAATGTAACGGGAAAAATTTTGAATGTAAGTCTGCATAAAGGAGATGTTGTTGAAGTTCTTGGCATTATGCAGGAGCCACATAAAATAAAGGCCGAAAAGATTTATGTAATAAAAAGCTTTGAATATAGTCTTATATTCATTCGCTCCCTTCCAGCCATTCCTTTCGTTGCCTATTTATTTTTCAGAAAATGGAAATTCAATTTCAAGAAATTCATTTTCGAGGAACGAGATCATGCCTGACTGGACAACTCATGTTATTGCAGGATGGCTCACAGGAAAAGCAATAAAAAGAGATGTTACAATAGTTGTGGTTGGCTCTCTGCTTCCAGATGTATTCAAAATACAACTTTTATTCGACTTTTTGAAAATAGATACTCATGGCTTTTTTGATCCATTGCATACGCCTATAGGCACGATACTCGTTGCATTGTTGATTTCTTTACTATTCGAAATGCATAAATTGGCCTTCTTTTTGCTTTTAGTGGGTGCTTCAACCCACTATTTTCTCGATTTCTTCCTCATTCATGTTTCTGATGGGATAAGGCTGTTTTTTCCTCTTAGCTGGAAAGGCTATCAAATACATGCAATTTCATCTGGAAATTACTGGGTTACGATAATAGCTATCCTTGCCATTATCTTCTATTTCCTTTTCAAAAAATTCAGCCACGCATGATTGCATCTGCCACCGTAGCAGCTCTTTTTGTGGCGAGAACATCATGACATCTTATTATATTGGCACCATTCAATATTGCTACTATGGCAGAGGCTATACTTCCTTCCAACCTTTCTTCTGGCGGAAGATTCAATATATTTCCAATAAAGGATTTTCTCGATGCTCCAATCAGAATAGGCATTCCAAGGCTTTTGAACTCAGCCAAATGCGAGATTATTCGTAAATTGTCCTCCTGCCTTTTTCCAAATCCTATACCAGGATCAATTATGATTTTATCCTCATCGATTCCATTTTCCAATGCGAATTTTATCCTTTCATCTAAAAATTTCATTATCTCTGCCGTAACATCCTCATAATACGGATTGATCTGCATTGTTTCAGGCGTGCCTTTCATATGCATTAAAACAACAGGCACGTCATATTCTCTCGCTACATTTTCCATTCCATTACGCAACGCCATAATATCATTTATCATCGCCGCCCCCGCCTGAATGGCAGCTTCCGCCACCCTTGGCTTATATGTATCGATTGATATTGGCACCTTTATTTCATTGCTCAAAGCCTCAATTACTGGAAGAACTCTATCCATCTCTTCCTTTTCATCTATTCTTTTTGAGAAGGGTCGCGAGGACTCGCCTCCTATGTCTATTATATCAGCTCCCTGCTTTTCCATTTCTTTTGCTCTTTCTATCGCCGCCTCGCTATCAAAATATTTCCCACCATCGTAGAAGGAGTCGGGGGTTACATTGAGTATGCCCATTATATATGTTCTTTTTCCAAATTCAAATTTTTTGTTTCCTATTTTCATAACAACTTTTCTTTCAAACCTATGCAATAAATTTTCGATTTCTTCACCCAATTTCTTCAATCTTTCATACTGCCTCTTCAACCTTGC
>JAGGWA010000113.1 GCA_021157745.1 Thermoplasmata archaeon | reverse complement strand
TCTCTCCCACCTTCACGACAACCATACCGTGAGATGGTAACCCATATATTACATTTGCGCCTGCCGGCGCCATCAAGATTGCTGGCAACGCCGCCAGATCTTCCTCGCCATCAACCTCTATCCTAACTTTTTCTTTCATTTCATATGCCTTCCTTATCGCTTCCCACAATTGTCTCGTTATCTTTCCAGCAGGATTCTTAACCCTAATAACATTTCCATTTTCAAATTTTTTGCCGTGCCTCTTCCTTTCTATTTTATAATCTATTATTGAAATGTCGGGCTTTATCTCATGCTCATCAAGCCACATTGTCACAGCATCTCCAACGCTTATAATCATTCCATGCAACTCTTCTTTTTTAATCTCCTTAACAACCTTTCCCAATGGCTTTCTTAGCTCCTCCCTCTGCTCTTCTCTAAGCAAATACATCATCTAACCTTCAGAGCATATTTACCAGGCATTTTAAGCCCCATTTTCTTTGCTATTTGCGAGTTTTCAGCATCGATAACAATCAAATAACCCTGCCAGTGCTCGGTTGTTGGCTCTCCACAATATGGGCATGTTGATTTATCTGTCAAAATATGACACTTCCGGCATGCTCTCATTTCTTATCCTCCTTCTTTTCTTTCTCTTTCCCCTTCTCCTTTTCTTTCTCCTTTTTCTTCCATTCTTCCTTCCCCAAACCAGGCTGACGCATGGTAAGGCCAATTTTGCTCTCTCTCGGATTCATTTCATTCAATGAAAGCGTAACTATTCTCGCCCTTATTTTGTCTCCAACCTTCAAAACTTTTTTTGTTTCTTTCCCTTCCATTCTTCTATTTTCAACATCAACAACTATTTTATCGTCCATGATCTGGCTTTTATGGACAAGAGCATCCAATGGGCCAATGTGGCAGAATGCTCCGAATTCTACAATATCGCAAACTATGCCATCAACAACTTCATGCAGCTCTGGTTTGAATGTCAATGCTTCAAATTCAACCTGCTGATATATGGCGCCGTCTCCGTGCAGTATTCTTCCCTCTCCGATTCTTTTAACATTCTGCGTCATTACTATTAGCCCATAATCTTTATCCATTGTTCCCTCAAAAACATCTTGAACTATTTTTTTACTGACTTCATCCAGGTCTTCTGTCATCTCTGAGGGTGGTATTCGAATCGTATTTTTTATCTTAACCATATAATACATCTGTTAGGAAATATTATCATGCTTATAAATATAATGGTGTTTTTCTAATTTCTATTCCAACTAATCCAAATTTTTATAAACAAGCATTGTTATACCAGCATGGCAAGATTTCCAGAAGCTGAAGCAAGATTGCTCGACAAGCTAATATGCATGCGCTGCAATGCTCGCAATCCTATAGGGGCAACTAAATGCAGGAGATGTGGCTCTACAAGGCTCAGGCCAAAAACCAAGGAAAGGAAAGCCAAAGCCTAATTCTGGCAGTTTGGATCTGCGCATTTTTTCCATTTTTTACCCTTGTATATTATCGTTATTTTTGGTGCACCGCACTCGCAGTATTCTCCTTCGAAAAACACAACACCTTTCTGAGGCAATGGATACGTCGTCGTGCATCTCGGATAATTAGAGCAGCCTATGAATCGCTTTCCATTCCTTGACTTTCTCAAAACCAAGTCTGCTCCACATTTCGGGCATTTTCCAAAGAAATTCTGCTTGTACAATGCATTTTTTATTTCCCTTGCAATATCCTTTTCCTTCCCTTCAAGAATTTCAAAAGCTTTCTTCAATATGCTTTTCGACTCCTCAACAACTTCTTCAAAACTCTTTTTGCCATCTGCAATCTTTTCCATATCCTCTTCAAGCATCGCCGTCATATCCGGCTTGGTTATTATCTCAGCGCCTTTTTTCAGAGCCTCCGTTACGGCTATGCCCGCTGGTGTAGGCGAGATGGTCTTGCCTTTTATATACTTTCTCTGGTAAAGCTTGCTTATGATTTCATGCCTCGTTGATTTCGTCCCCAAGCCAAGTTTTTCCATCTCCGCAAGAAGGCTTCCCTGCGTGTATCTTTTCGGTGGCTTTGTTTCCTTTCTTTCCATCTTCGCTTCCAATATTTTCAGCTTTTCTCCTTCTTTTAAATCTGGAATTTCTTTTTCTTCTATTTTTATGTAGGGATATAACTCGAGCCAGTTTCTTTCTATAATTTTCCTTCCTTCTCCTTTGAATTTTATCTCCGCCTCGACTTCAAATTTTTTCTCTTCCATCAATGCATTTTTTGCAAGAGTTGCCATGAAGCGTTTTGCTATAAGCTCATAAATCTTCATGTGCTCCTTTCCAGTGTAGGCATCCACAGGGTGAATTGGAGGATGATCATGCGAGTATTTTTTCCCTCTCGTCGGCTTTTCTCTTCGCATTTCAAGCAATTTTTTAACATCGTGCGGAAAAACTTTTGAAAGCTTTTTCAGAATGGAATCGAAAGGCAAAGCTGGATATACAGTATTGTCTGTTCTTGGATATGAAATATATCCATTCATGTAAAGCTCTTCAGCAATTTTCATTGCATTCGCTGGAGAATAGCCAAGATAGGAGGCATCTTTCAAAAATGATGTTGTGTCGTATGGCGGCGGCGGCACACTTTCTTTCATTTCCTTCTTAAATTTTTTAACTATCGCATATCCTTTTTTCTTAACTTTTTCATACACCTCTTTTGCTTTATCCTCATCTTCAATTTTATCTGAAGTTGCTTCAAACACCATTCCATCTTTTTCCATCTTTATTTTTATTATCCAGTATGGCTTTGGAACGAATTTTTCTATTTCCTTCTCCCTTTCCACAATCAGAGCAAGCGTCGGCGTCTGAACGCGCCCGACAGACAAAAAATCCTTTCCAAGCTGATTTGATGAAATGCTTATAAAGCGGGTTAAACTTGCACCCCATATTAAATCAACATACTGTCGGGCTTCCGCAGATTTTGAAAGATTGTAGTCAACGTTTCCAAGATTTTCAAAAGCTCTTTTAATCTCATAAGGCGTTATCGCACTGAATCTTGCTCTTTTGACTTCTATGCCTTTCGGCAACATGCTTAATGCCTCGACGCCAATCAGTTCGCCTTCTCTATCATAATCTGTAGCTATGATAACGCGTTGCACATCTTTCGAGAGTTCTTTCAGAGCTTTTTTTATTGAATATGCAGTAACTTTTTTTACTGGCTCAACATCAATCAGGTTTTTTGGAGAAATGCCCTTCCATTTTGAAAATTCCTTTGGATAATCGAGCTTCATTATATGTCCTTTCAGCCCTATGACAATATAATCATCGAAGTAATAGTATGGGACGCCTGCAACTTTACCCTGCTTGTATTTCCTGTTGGAAAGTATTTGCGCAATTCTTCGGGCAGCTATACCCTTCTCACATATAACGAGCGTTTTCATAATAATTCATCGAGCAAATTCAAAAACTCCTTCTCCTTATTTTTCGGAATCGTTGCCCCAGCCGCAATCGGATGCCCGCCGCCCTCGCCTCCCACCGCCGTGGCAGCTTTTTTCATCGCCTCTCCAAGATTTATGCCATTTTCCACCATCTTTTCGCTTGCTCTGGCAGAGATGTCGATATCATCGTTATATGAAAGGGCAAGGACAGGCTTTCCCTTCTGGAAATTTGGAAGATATTTTAAAGATAAGCCTGCAAGAACTCCACCAAGGCTTCTCTTATCTGTATAAAAGTAAACGAACTTTTTCATTTCATATGGCTCTTTTTTCTCCATTGCACGCATTTCCTTTCTTATTTCATCCCTGTATTTCTCCTGAAGTATAAAAATTCTTTCTTTCGCCATTTTATCTCCAAAGCATGCAGCTATTCCTATTCCCTGCTCATTTAAGCGGGCTGAAGCATTTAGCTTTGAAGCCATATCATGAAGAT
>JAGGWA010000174.1 GCA_021157745.1 Thermoplasmata archaeon | reverse complement strand
CCAAACACCGGGATCGGCTGCCTGGGACCGCCCGGGGGTGGGACGCAAAGACGAATGCCACCTAAAACAGAAGGGGGATTACTGCCTGCACCTGGCTTTTTAAAAAGCAGAAGATATTTTATGCCGTGACTTTTTCATCATATGGAAGATGCATATCACCCATGGATCAAGAATAACATTTTCGCCAAAGGATTGCTTGTCGCCATAAACACAAAGCTTGCCTTGCCGATCTCAAAAAGACTCGCAAAAACGAATATAACGCCGAACCAGATATCATGGATTCGCTTCCTGCTTGCTGTAATAGCTGCCATTTTCTTTGCAATTCATTCTTGGAGCTATCATGTTATAGGAGCATTCTTTTTCCAGCTTTCAATGATTTTTGATCTTGTTGATGGACAGGTGGCTAGGATAAAAAAAATGAATACTGTATTCGGAAGATATTTTGATTTGATGCTTGATTTGCTTTCAACCATCGTTGTCATATTTGGAATTTGTGCTGGTTATGGAATAGATTTTATTCCCGAGCTAATAAGCGTTGAAAGGCTTTCAAGATTCTTGGGAATGAAAATAAACATATGGATGATTGGAATGTTATTTTTAATAGCTCTCCTTTTTGAAAAGCATTTGCTTGCTTATGAGCATTACCTGGAAGAGAAATTTAATATAGAAAGGGTAAAAGAAAGAGAAAAGTTAGTGGAAAAGCATTCATTTCTTAAATACATTCCAAAGGGCAGTGTAACCATAGATTTTAGAACGTTTGTTATATGGGGAAGCGTTGTCATAAATCAAGTTGTTCTATTTTTGCTTTTTTTAGCATTTATAGAGGCATATCATTCTCTTGTCAGGATAATTTTCTTCTGGAAGATAGCAAAAGATATTAAAACAGGCATTGATATGGTTTGAATGCTTGCTGTTATACTTGCTGCTGGAAAAGGAAAAAGGTTAAAGGAAATAACTAAAGATATGCCAAAATGTCTGATAGAAATTGGGGGAAAAAGCATAATAGAAAGGCAGATTGAAATACTGAATAAAAACGGAATAAATGAAATATATGTTGTTGTTGGATACAAGGCTAATGAGATAATGAATAAGCTCAATGGTAAAGTAAACTTTATCTTAAACGAAGATTATGAAAAAACCGATAATTTATATTCTCTTTACCTTGCAAAAAATTTTGTAAAAGGAAGGGAATTTATTTTGCTGAATGGAGATGCAATTTTTGATGAAGAAATAATAAAACAAATAATAATGAAAGATGGAAATCGCATTCCAGTCGATAAAAAACATTATGATAAAGAAGAGTTAAAAATCAAGGGTGATGAAATTGCAGAGAAAATTTTACCAAAAAGTGCAGCCAGAGAAGAAAGCGATGGCTCAACCATAGGGATTTTCAAATTCTCTCCAGATGGAAGTAAAATTTTATTTGATGAAATTGAAGGACTTGTTGAAAAAGGTATGAAAAACAGATGGTTTGAATATGCAATAAATAAAATACTGGATAAAACGAAATTTTATATTGAGGATATAAGTAACTACAATTGGATGGAAATAGATACGATGCAGGATTTAAAAAAGGCGAGAGAGATATGGAAATAGGAATCTATGGTATAGGAACATTTGGCTTTGCATTCTCATATCTAATGGGCAAGAAATACAAGGTTATAGCATACGATAGGAATCGCGATTTAATAAATTATCTTAGAAAAAATCGTCGCCACCTGTATCATTTCAGAAACAGAAAAGCTCCAAAAAATGTTGAATTCACCAACGATTTAAATGATCTGGACAAAGCTAACCACATAATAATGGCAGTTCCATCGTTTGCTGTAAGAGAGGTTGCAAAAAACATGAAACATTTCAAAAATAAAGTTATAATAAATACTGCAAAAGCACTCGAAAGAAAAACCGCAAAGAGGCTATCGAGAGTTATAAAAGAAGAAATGGATGCAGAAGTTGCTCAATTTTCAGGCGGCACATTCGCCACGGATATTATAAAAGGCGCCCCCCTCGGCGCCGATCTGGCCTGCGAAGACGCTGCCTTGCTTCGTGAGTTGCAATCTTTGTTTTCTTTTCCCTCCCTCCGCATTTACGGCAATGCAGATCTTGCGGGCGTTGAATATGCTGGGGCATTCAAAAATGTTATAGCGATATTTGCTGGAATAATGTATGGTCTCCGTCTCCCATATGGAAGCATAACACATATGATATCGAGAGCAGCTAAAGAAGCAAGAGATATTGCCATTGCTTTAGGGGCAAAGTCCCATACTTTTTCAATGGAGAGCCAGTGCTGGGGCAACGATTTATGGATGAGTTGTACAGGCAAGTCTCGTAACAGGGAATTTGGGGCTCTAATAGGAAAGGGAATGGATGCTGAGAAAGCTTTAAAAATTATGGAGAAGCAGCATAAAATGGTGGAAGGCTATTATACGCTCGAGGCAATACCAAAATTGAAGAAAGTAAAAGCAGATATTTTGACTGAAATATACGAAATTGTTTTCAATGGAAAGGATGCAAGAAAGGCAATAAAAGATATAATGGAAAGAGAGCCAGAGATGATAGAATGATCGTTTTCTTTGCTCCTCGCCCCTATGAATATCATTATGAATTGCCGATAATTAAAAAAACGGGAGGAATTTTGCTTACTTCTTCGCCATGGGTGAAGGAAAGAGCAGAGCATGATGGAATAGAATGGGAGCATGCTGGTATAAAAGAATTGCAGAAATACAATGGTAGAGAAAATAAAATCGTTCTCGCCCGCCACATAAGGCGGGTGCCAAAAAAAGCAAAATGCATTCAGATATTTCATGGGCTAATAGAGAAAAATTATACCTATGAGAAAATAAATTTCAAAAGCCAGTACAGCATATTTTTCTGGATTTCATATTTTCTGGAAAGCTCGCCATTCAAAAAACTTAGCCCATTGAACAAAAGCTCGCCATTCAATTTCATAGGCAGGAGAATAAAAGATAGATACAATTTGATCTGTGTTCCTGGACCATATGCAGAGAGAAAATTGAGAGAAAATGATTTGCTACGAGAGGGAAACTGGATAAAGGCTGGTGTACCAAAACTCGATGGTTTGAAAAAAAAGCCTGCTAAAAATGAAATTCTGTATGCCCCAACCTGGGGTAAGCTAAGCTCGATACCATATTCCATAAAAATTTTTGAAATTGCAAGAGAGTTTGGTATCGATATCATATTCAAGCCACACCCTCTCGTTATTCAATACAAGCAATTTGATAAGATAATTAAAAAATTTGAGAGATATGATGCAATTTTTGTCGATGCTTATGAAGATGCTACGAAATATATGTCTTCTTCTCTTGCTTTAATAACAGATTATTCAAGTGTTGGAGTGGAATATCTTGCAATAGATAGACCGATAATACTGCTTCATTTTAAAAAAGCAAAAGGAACGGCTGAAAAATTGCTGAGAAAAGCTGCAGAAGTTGTGGAAAAGGAGAATGAAATAGAAGAGACGATGGAAAAATTGATTGATGGAAAAGATGAAAAAAGGAAAGAAAGAGAAGAGCTAAGGAAATTATTCTTCTATTTCTTGGATGGAAAAGCTTCTGAAAGAGTTGCCAAGGCAATAAAAGAGTTAT
>JAGGWA010000162.1 GCA_021157745.1 Thermoplasmata archaeon | reverse complement strand
CCTTCAAAATTTCTGAAATATGCTCAAGAGCTTGCAAACTTTAAGGAAAGCCATGGAATAAAAACAAAGATTGCAACGATGGATGAAGTAAAAAGCATGAATGGTCGCGACGATGCAGAAAAACTGAAATATTACATAAAAAATGAAATAGAGCAGGATGGAATAAAGTATGTTCTGCTTTTTGGAGGAAGAAAGCCTGGAGTAAAGGAAGAATGGTGGGTTCCAGTTAGATATGCAAATGTTGCATGGCCTGAGCAGGGAGAATATAAGGAAATAAAATATGTTACAGACTTATATTTTGCTGACATATACGATGGAAATGGAAGCTTTTCATCATGGGACAGCAATAACAACGGCGTATATGGAGAATGGCCACCAACAGGAAAAAGAATAGATGACATGGACTTGTATCCAGATGTATACATTGGCAGGCTCGCATGCAGAAACAGCTTGGAAGCAAAAATAATGGTGGAGAAAATAATAAGCTATGAAAGTGGTAGCGTAGCAAAAAAGGTTGTGGGCGTCGGCGGCGACAACTTTGATGACAAGGCGGAGGGAGGAAGCGATACGGACTATTATGAAGGCGAGGTCGTCACAAACAAAACGATAGCATATCTCACGCCTCTCGGCTTTGAGAACGTTAAAGTATGGGCATCTCAGGAAGATGTGAATCCTGCAACGATAAAAGCTGCTATAGGCGAGGGAGCGATGTTCGTTCATTTACATGGCCACGGAAGCCCAATTTACTGGAGCACACATAAGCCACATAATTTCAATGAATGGGAAAAAGGATTGAGCATATTCGATGCCCCAACATTTTTCAATAAAGGCTTGCCAATAATGGTATGGGGTGGCTGCCATACAGCAATGTTCAATGTCAGCCTCACCATACATGCCTGGACTGGCGGCATGCCTGCGCCCGAGGGCATAAGCTGGTGGTTTGCCCGCAAGTATAATGGAGGAGCAATAGCAAGCCTTGGCTACGCATGCTTCCCTGTTGCTTATGTTGGAAATTCTGGAGATTTAGATGGCGATGGCATGGACGAGCCTGATTGCGTTGAAGGAGGCTACGGATACATGGAACTCGGCTTATTTGAAGGATATTCTAAAGGAATAACAACGCTTGGCGAACTATGGGGATATACTCAGGCAAGATACATCAACACTTTTGATATTCTAAGCCAGAGATGGGAAATCCACACTGTTCATGGCTTCACATTGCTTGGAGATCCAACACTTAAGATAGGCGGATACTGATGAGCGTATATGAACGCGAGCTTCGAGAGATACTCGCAGGCAATGAAGAAATTTTGAAGAGAGTTACGAAAAGTTGCAGCGAGGAGGAAACAAAAAAATACATGAAGATTAAGAAAAAACCATTCATAGTTGTCAGAGCCGCTGGCTCCCTCGGCATAGCTGACATAGTTGCAATTCGAGGGGACATTTCTTTCATTGTTGAGATAAAAGTAAGAAAGGAAAAAGAAATACTCTTCAGCCACGAAGGCGGCAGAATGCAGCGCAAGGCGGAGGAAATGAAGGAAAAATGCGAGATGACAAGCATTCTTCCAATTTTTGCATATCGCATTAAAGGGGCGAGAGGCGACGCATGGCGCATATTCACAATCGAGATACATGGGCTGCAAGGAAAGAGTGAACAAGTGAATAAAATGGTTCCAAAGCTTGAAAAAACAGGCAATGGAAACTATATCATGAAATGGGAAAACGGAATGAAGCTATCAGATTTCATAGAAATTGTTTCGACATAGTTAAGTGTAGCAAAGTATATTTACCATTTTTGTTTTTCGTTTTATAAAATTGAGGTGTGCTTCATGAAAAGGGGAAGAATGTAGCAATCTTTTTTGGGTTGTTTTTAGTTTTGGCAGGAGTGTTTACGTATGCCATAAATACATGGGATAAGAGATTGACGACAATGCCATCTACAAATCCATATTCCATTATGGACAATGAAGGCAACATATATGTTGTATGGGAAAGATATGAAAGCAGTAATGGCATATATTACAAATTTTATAATGTAACAACCTCAACATGGAGTAACGATACCCTTATCATTTCTGGCAACAATAAAAAGCCTGTTATTGCCATAGGAGATGGAATATACATTGCATGGGAAAACGAGAGTAGCAAAGCCATAAAATTTGCTGAAATAGATGAACATGGAAATATTATTTCCTCGATAATGCAGCTTGATTCCATACCTTCCAAAAATGTATCCATAGCTGCTCATGGCTCTGAAATATATTTTGTATGGCAGCACAATGGAAGTGTATTCTATGAAATGTATAATATGACAAGCTCGCAATGGTTTGATGAAACTCTGTTAGAAAATAACTCGTTCATGCCCTTTATTTTATACAACACCCTGGAGAAAATAATGCAGGTTATATACACAACAAATGAAAGTGGTAACAACGAGATTCATTATATTCCATTGCATGTTGGAGGAGTAAAAACTTCCTATGACAGTGATGGCGATGGTTTATATGATAGCGTTGAAAAAGGATGGACAAATTATTCAAATTCAAGCTATGATGATTCTGATGCTGCTACAACAACAGACTGGCAGGATTATGATACCGATGATGATGGCTTGCCAGATGGATGGATAGATGGATGGAGCTACGATAGCCATGGCTATTGGGGCATAAATTACAGCAGAATAGACGGAATAAAGCAGCCATGGGAAGGGGAAGATCTGAACTGCAATGGTGCTGTGGATACAGGAGAAAGCGATCCAAACAGCTATGATAGCGATAACGACGGCTTGCCAGATGGATGGGAAGTCTGGTACGGCTTAAATGCTTTAGATAGCAATGGTGATGATGGAGCAAATGGCGATGTTGATAACGATGGTCTAACAAACATGCAGGAATATGAAAATGGAACATCTCCAGTGAGTAATGATAGCGATAATGATGGCTTGCTTGATAAATACGAAATAGAGCACGGAACAGATGCAAATAATCCGGATAGCGATAATGATGGCTTGTTCGACGGAGAGGAAAATTTCACTTTAGATGTGGATAATGATGGTCTGATTCCTCCATTAGACAATGATAGCGATAATGATGGCATTGAGGATGGAAATGAATATTATGTATACCGTTATCTCAATCCCTTTTATTTCTCCCATAACTATTGTACTCCTTTCGATGATCCAGATAGCGATGGCTTGATAGATATGCTTGATGCAGATAGCGATAATGATGGCTTAAACGATTCTTATGAGTTTTCTCTTCATACTGACCCCACCAATGCGGATAGCGATGGAGATGGCGTAAGTGATTATGATGAGGTGAATGGAAGATATTGTTCCTTGTATGGGGTGGGATGGATAATAACGGATCCAAACAATGCAGATAGCGATAATGATGGCTTATGGGATGGAAACTTCACAAGGGCAATAAACAAAAGTACAGGAAGAATGGAAGTGTACCCTGGAGAGTGGAATGCGGGATGGGCTGGCGCCAATCCTCTTGATAATGACACCGATGATGATGGCTTGCCAGATGGACTGGAAGTTTTTGGATGGAATATAAGTGTAAAAGAATATGGAGATATGTGTTATGAAAAATATGTTCACTCCGACCCCTATTCGCCAGACAGCGATGGTGATGGACTGAATGATTCTTATGAATATGAACATGGTCTGGATCCTTCATCAACCGATACAGATAATGATGGCTTAAATGATGGAGTTGAAGAATTGTCTCTTCATACAGATCCGAATAATCCAGATAGCGATAATGATGGAGTATGCGATGGAACGGAGTATTTAAGAGGCACAAATATGAGCAACCCTGATACTGATAACGATGGATTGCCGGATAGCGAAGGAGACTGGATTGTTTTCAGAACAAATGCGGAAGATGTGAACAATGGCAGCATAATAAGAGAGGAATTTAATTTTGGAAAAAATTTACATGGTGATGCATTTTATGATTATGGAGAGCTAAGATATTCAGCAAGTAGAATAGTCAATGTCACAATATACTACACAGAAAAACTTCGTATACCTCTGCAGGAAAGGCCACCTGGCTCTACTCTAAATGAAAACGAATACTGGTGGTGGAATGCGAGTGAATACGCAGCGCATGGCGGCGACGGCTGGACTGCTTTTCTCAAAGTGGGCTACAATTTAACAAAAGATGATGACTTGGAAGTGAATTATTCCGCAGACTATGGCTTCGCTGGTATATTCAACAGAACAGCATACATAAATCCAACAGATGGCGTTATACCCATAAACAATGGCTCAACATGGTATGGAACAGATTTTAAAGTTGGTGATAACTGGGGAACTTATGATACCTTGGAGATATACAATGTTACTCTCCTGAAACTCAATCATACAAGAAAGCATCTTATTGAATCATCCTATCCTCCCGATTATGACCACTTCAATTACAGCAGAGGGGAAAATAAAATAATAATAAAGCATAATAGTAACAACCCTGCTACGAAAATCGTCGTCTATTATGTTGCATCTCCCGCAATAGATTATTCCTCTCCATTGAACGACAATTCATGGGTGGCAATAGATACTGAATTCTATCTCAATAAAAATCTGTTGCCATTTGGAAGGGTAGATGGGGTTACATTGAAGGATGGACAGATAGCAAAAATGCACAGCGTTGCTCATACGGCGGAGGGTTATCCCGTGTATTATAATGATAAACCAAGCATATTTCCGATAAAACGCCCGTTACTCCTTAATACCATGGAAGCGGTTTCATGGGCTCCCTCTGGTGAGTACGCATTGGTATCTGGAAATGGATATGCATATCTGTATCATAAAAACAGCAGCATAGCTGAATTTTCTCTTCCGTTAGGCACATACATAAATTCCATTGACTGGGATTCTTCTGGCAAGTATGCAATCATGGTGGGAAATAATGGAGCTATCTTCAAATTCGATTATTCGAATAGAACAATAGCACAGATTGCAAGCAATACAACAAGAAACCTGTATGGTGTTGCCTTTTCAACATCTGAAGAATATGCTGTTGCAGTTGGAAATGGAACTATATTATCCATAAATGCGGAAAACAATAGTGTAACCAATGTAACACTCTCTTCCTCATTGGGAGGAACAGGATACGTGTATAAAGATGTGGCATGCATAAACAATATATACTTTTTCATAATCACCTCCGATGGCAGGGCATTCGTATGTGATGTATGGCCTTCTACTGCCATGTTCGATAAGGAAATTGTTATATTTCCAAAACCAGAGTCATTGATTGCTTGCGACTGGAAACATGGTTTTGATGAAACTCTGGGAAAATACATCGATTATGGAGTGATAACAGGATATGACTATACCACAGAATATGGTGTACCGGTAAAAAGATGGAATGCATATATTGTGGATTATAACAGCAACTACCATATTTATACAGGAAAAACATCTTTCCTGACATCTCCATTCACTTTTACAGATGTGGTATGGCATCCAAATCTTCCAGAGGCAATCATAACAGCAAAGGATACCAATTCGGGCTGGGGGCACATATTCACGCTCGATTTAAAAACAGGCTATTTAAACAGAACCACATCATTTGATTGTTGTTATCCAAATGGAATAGATTTTGAGCCGCATGGGGAATATGCAATTGTGGCAGGATATGGAGATCCAATGGTGCTTGGCTACATCTATCCATATGTCACCATTGATGTTCCTGGCAATTACAATCCTGTTTATATGGACAGGTTTTCATGCTCGGTGGCTAGAGAAGCAAAGTATGCAGAGACGGGAAGAGGAAGCATTATCTATCGTTTCAACAATGGACAGGAAACAAAGAATGATTTAATGCTTACCGATCCGCTCAATCCTTCCACACTTAATGATGGCATGCTCGACGGAGACAGATTCAAGCTTGGCTTTGAGGATAGCGACCATGATGGCACGCCAAATTTCCTGGATAGGGATGCTGACAATGATGGAATTTTGAATGGTGAGGAAGCATATCCATTGCTGAATTTCGATAATGATAGCCTGATGAATGCATTGGATAATGATAGAGATAATGATAGCGTGTTGGATGGAGATGAAGTTAGAGTCGTATACAGATCAAACTATAACGGCTCTTTCAACACCTCAATATGGATCGGAGTGGAAATGAATACTTCAAATAACAAATTAGAGGAATACTGGTATAGTGCTTTTGATGGCATGGTTACAATCAATTCCTCAAATGCAACACTTCATCCAATAAATTATACCCTGCTTGGAATTAAAAAGCAAATTCATACTCCAGAAGGCTATCCTTTGTATTATAGCAATGATGGATATGCCTATATCGATATTCCTGGACCAAAAATGGCAAAATTTGTACAGGGGAATGAGCATATTCCTGATAATAGCACTTCTCTTAACCCATATTATGCTTCCCGCCATCAAGAAACATACAACGGCACAGCCATGCTTTCCAACGATAGCGATAATGATGGCTTGCCAGATTCAATTGATCCCGAGCCAAACAATCCTGATGTTGATGGAGATGGAATAAAAGATGGTTACGAATACAGATGGAATGAATCCATAGATGATGATGGACTGCCAGACTACAATGATGTGGATAGCGATAATGATGGCTTGCCAGATGGATGGATAGATGGATGGGGCTACAATGCTACAGCTGCAGAATTACACATTCATTACAATGGCACAATAGATGGATGGGGAATATGGTATAGCAAGGACGGAATAAAGCAGCCATGGGAAGGAGAAGATTTGAACTGCGATAGCAAGACCGATGAAAATGAAACAAACTTCGCCAATGATGATACCGACAATGATGGCTTTATGGATGGGGATGAAGTTGGAATATATCATACAGATGCCATAAATGGTGGCGACGCCGATGGCGATGGCTTGAGTGATTATGATGAAAAATTCGGTTTCTTCCCTGTTGATACAATCTATGTTGTCAAATACATGAATGAAAGCAGGGATACAATCACCAAGTTTTCCGACGGATGGCGAGGCATCACACCCGGAATGACTGTATCTGTCAAAATACCAGTAAATGCAACATACCGCATCTGGACGGAGCCGGCAGGCGCAAGCATAGAAATAAATGGAAGCAGTTCATCGAATGCTGATGCCTCGCATCCTTTAGAAGTAACATTAGTTAGAGGAATATATAATGTTTCTATCGCTTCAAGCAACTACATCTCCCGCCTTGTAATAGCAAAACAGGGATGCAACATGACAAATCCAGATAGCGATGGAGATGGAATTCCAGATGGAGCTGAGCAGGGAAGTCCGCTGGATCCTGATAGCGATAACGACGGCTTGCTCGATGATGAAGAACAGGTTCCATATTACAACATGTTCCATGAATATTTATTCTCGTATACGGTTTCCTCACCCACCGATATGGATTCAGATCTGGATGGCGTGAGTGATAAAAACGATCCCTCAAGACAGAGTTACAGTTATTTGAATTTCAATCATCACACATATCCGATTGGTTCCATCATGGAAAACAAAACATTCCGTGGCTGGGGCCTGGATGGGCATTCATGGATAATTTACAGATGGGGCAGTGTTGATGACAGGGGAAGAAAGGATGTTAAGGTATCGAATATGAGCGATCTGGAAAAGGTGAAAGAGAATATAATTAAAACACTTCCAGAATGGTATGATATATATCCAAACTCAATATCCATGGAAGGAGATGCTTTGAACAGCAATTATAATGACACATGGGAATTCCATGACTTTACAGGTTATCCACTATATAGAATAAGATACTATTACATAGCGAAACTTTATAATGTCACGCTTTACAATAATCAGACAGTTTACAGATATGAAAACGGAGAAATAGGAACAGAGGAAAAGCCTCATTTCAGATATGCATTGTTTGATGTATATGTTAAAGACAACAGGGCAGAGATAATGATTATAAAATATTCGTTGCCATCATCAGAGGATGAACACTATTTCGTGGATGAATATCATTACAAGATACCTGCATTTGAGTACAAGATATATAGCGATACCGCCACAGGAAAGTATGTTGATTCCAATAACAGATGGCATAATGGTAGCGTAGTCTTTGATTCATATCCAATGCAACGCTTGTTCCTTATAAAGGAAGGATTTGTCACTCCAACAGAAATAGAGAGCACACCAATGGAAAAAGCATATTCCATAAAGATTCCAATACCAGCGAACCATTCTGGAAAGATTCATGTGTATCTTTCCCCTGTATATGTTGTTAGAAATGGAAGCTGTTCGAGAGATAAAAGTGTCATACCATGGAATATAGATTCAATAAAAGTTGCAGGCATTGAAAAGATATTGCCTTCATATTCATATCGTGTTATATCAAAGCTTTCTGAAAATATAACAGATATAGATTCAAAGTTGCCAGATGATTTTCAAAATTATTCAACAGGACGGCATAACATTGAAGGATATAATATGTACGTATATCATGGCTCACCAGATGATTTTGTTTTTGACAATGGCATGCTCGCAGGAGATGCAATAGCTATCATCTCCACCATGAAACAGGATGTGGATAAAATAACGGCGATGATTAACTTTACCTCAGATTGGTATTATAATGTTAGCTGTGTATTTGCTCAAAACATGACAATGAAAGAATATAAGACCATAATCCATAGTAAAGTCAATTATTACACATATTCATGGATATCTCAGCTTGGAATATGGTGGGCATGGGGTTGTGAGGATGAAGAAATGATAGATAAAAATATTACAGGGATTGTAAAACACAATAATAGCCTGTACAACTATACAATTTCATACACTCGCAAAATAGTGGATTCATCTAAACATGAAAGAATAATTCATATTGTGAAGGATCAAAATAATAGCATAGATGCAGCTAAAACCATGTCTGATTCAAAATATGATGAGGTAAAGAATATATTCTCGGCGAAGCCAGATAGCTCAATGTTGTCCACAGATGACTCATTCATTATGGTTGTTGCCCCTCACAAACAGGCAGATGGAAGCATAGTTATGGAGCTATTCTCATATGCCTCATCAGCGTATAGTTTGGGAACAGGTGGATATGGAGCTCTTAAGACCTTCAAAGAGCTTCGAAATATAGAGAAGATTACAGACCCAGTAGAAAAAGCAGCCAAAATAAACAAATTCATGACTCCAGAGGTTGGAAAACTTGAAGTAATTGACTTTGCAATTTCCGCAATAGATCTAAGCTTAACATGGTACAATGCCTACAACGCCAACGATAAATTTATAACGAGGGCAGCAGGCGAGCATACTGTAGCTGTCATGCTTGATGTTGGTATTTCCGCTGCTGGCATTGCATTCCCGCCTGCTGGCGTTGTTGGCATAACATGGACAGCCACATATTATGGCATGGTTGGAGGAATGAAAGTGCTTGGAATTGAAACGAGTCCATACATAGAATATGCCAGTGATCCTGGCGAAGCCTTGGTCTTTTCATTTATTGTTTTTACTGGAACGACGATGCCAGCCCAATTTGCAAAGGATGCATTTCAGGGAGCAGAGGAGGAAATTTTGACATATTACATGAATTCGAGCAAATTTTTGAATGCCAAGCAGGTGTATGATGAGGAGTGTGGCACATGGTATATAATAGAGCCATACTATCCTCAGTTCTATCTTGATCCGAGGTGATTGAAATGAAGAAAGCAACATTAATATTAATTTTGGCTGTTGTGGTTACGATTGCAGCGGTGGCAATATCTGAGATATATAACATGAGCAATAATGCAGGGGACTCAAGAAACTGTGCTGCTGCTCTGGACTGCGAGGGCAACATGCATGTTGTGTGGCAGGATAATAGTAATGGAAGATATGCAATATATTATAAAGAAATTTATTCCAATGGTTCAATATCAGATGTGATGGAAATAAGCAACAGCACCGGAAATGCAATAAATCCGAGCATAGCTGGTGATGGAAGCGTTATTCACATAGCATGGCAGGATGATAGAGATGGAATGTGGAGAATATACTATAAAAGAATTTCGGCAAGCGGGATTGTTTTAATGAATGAGATGCCCATATCTGTCAATGAATCATTTGCTCCCACGATAGCTGCCAAGAATGGAAGCATATTCATTGCATGGAGCGAGGATGATGGAGGAGAAAAGCATATCCATTATGCAACATTTTATCTTCCTCCCAATACGCCGCCAGAAGCAAACTTCACATACTCTCCAAAAATTGCAGGCATGGGAGATAACATTTCATTTGTTTCTACAAGTTATGATGCTGAAGGAAACATAGTAAACTACACGTGGCAATTTGGAGATGGAAGCATCGGTTATGGAAGCGTAGTTAATCATTCATATTCAGCATGGGGAAATTATACGGTGAATTTAACCGTAATCGATGCTTATGGTGAAAGCGATACAATAAGCAAAATCGTAAAAATAGGAGGAGCGTTCTTCGTTAGCCCATCATTCAATGCCTCTGTGCAGGGATTTGGCATAGATCATTATAACAGCATTCAGGATGCAATAAACAATGCAAGCAACAATGCAACAATAAAGGTTTATCCTGGATTATATAAAGAAAATGTTGTAATAGATAAGCCATTAAAGTTAATAGATGATCCTGCTGGCCCATATATAAATGCCATAATAGATGGAGGGGGAGACATTGGAATAAATATAACGACGAGCAATGTTCTGGTACGCAATATTACGGTATATAATTTCTCTCTCGCCATACTCGTCCACAATGCATCACACCAGATTGATAACATCACCATCGACACCTGCAAAATATTCAACACGGCGGGCGGCGGAGGGACAGGAATTAAATTTGATGGCGTTGATGATGGCATTATAAACAATACGAAGGTGAATTCCACAGGTTATGGCATATACCTCGACCATTCTTCGAATATCACCATATCAGAATGCAATATCACGCACAATAGTATGCATGGGATATATCTTTATTCATCCTCCAACAATAGTTTGTTCAACAATGTTTTGATGCACAACGGCATAGGAGGAGGGATATACGCAACAAACTCAAGCAACGGAAATACCTTGGAGAGGAATATCGCCTCATACAATGGATGGTCGGGAATTGAATTAAAGAATGATTCGAATAATAATGTTGTTAGGAACAATAGCGTAAACAACAATGATCATGCTGGAATATGGGTTTACAGCTCGGATAATAACACCATATTGAACAATATTGTTAGAGATAATGATTGGTCTGGAATTGAGCTAAAATACGGCTCGGAATACAATAAAGTGGAAAATAACAGCATAAGCAATAATGAACATGCTGGAATTTATATCCATGGATCGAGCGAAAATAGAATTTTGAATAATGATATTACTTTAAATAAATGGTCAGGAATCGAGCTGAATGTTGATTCATGCAACAACATCGTGAAGAACAACAGTGTAGATTCAAACTCTCATTCTGGAATATGGGTTTATGATTCATGTAATAATACTATATCAGGCAACACTGTCACAAGTAATGGGTGGCAGGGAATTGATCTGTATGGTAATGCAAACAACAATATCCTCAAAAATAATGTTGTAAATTACAACCATGTTTCTGGAATATATGTAACATCCTCGTCCAATAACACAATAACAAACATTACAGCAAGAGATAATGTTGCTTATGCTTTCTATTCCGATAACAGAAGCAAAAATAATATCGTAAATGATCTGACCGTAGCAAGGTATCCAATAACAGTCTCCTTCGTCTATGGAAATGGAATTGCATTGAAGGGAGTGAATGAAAGCT
>JAGGWA010000083.1 GCA_021157745.1 Thermoplasmata archaeon | reverse complement strand
TATCATCGCTGCACAGAAATGGTTTTTGAGGCAAGGGGAAGCGCTGAACTGCTTAGCATTGGCTACGAGGCAGGATTTGGAGAGCGAAATTCCATGGGATTCGGAATGGTGAAAATGGCAAGGCGAAGGAGCAGGAAGGCGGTGGAGGGAGGAGGATGAAATGCTAGCGGCAATTAAGGAATTGGGGCATTATATAAAAGAAAAAGAGGGTTTGGATGATATTCAGGTGTTAACTGAATTATCTAAATTGGCCTATACAAAAAAGATGATTTGTGTAGTTTTTAAGAAAGAAAATGATGATTTAATATTTGATGGAGTTCATATTGAGGATTTTGATTATGAAAAAGCAAAAAAGATATTGTTTAGGACATTTAGGCATGGTAGATATAATGCTTTCTTGACTACAATTATTACCATTAAAAAAACAAATGAAGAAAGTATTGAAAATATGAAAAATAGGTGGGTGCTTTGGTTTCAAAAATATTTCCAACAATTTAGAGATAAGTATCCTATGATCAATTTACTAAAAAATGAAATTGACAAAAAAGAGGAAGACATCTTTAAGAAAGTTTTAGAAAAATATAAGCAATTTGATAGAGAGAATAAATTAGGTTGTATCCTTACAATTAAAATAAAAGAAGATGCTATTGAAAAGTATCCTTCAGAAGTTTTGGAATTTACCGAAATTTTTAAAGAAACCTCACTTGAAGATTTGTATTCGAAACATGGTGTTATTGCAAAAGGCAAAGGAAGATGCGCATTCTCAGAGTTTTCCAAAATAACCTGTAAAAAATTTCATATGAGTGCAATTTCCATAGATAATTCTGGAAAAGTCTGGCATTCTGTGGTAAGGAAGATGATGTTATGCCTGCGTCACCTTTTGCAATTTTTACAGTTAAAAAAGTCGGGTTTGCTTACAATTTTGATAGAGAGAATTCGTGGAAACAATTACCAATCTGCAAAAATTGTGCCCTTGAATTGCAAGTTGGTAAAGAATGGATAACAAGTAAAGAAAAATTAAATCTTTCCTTTACCCTTTATGGTTTCAAATATTTTGTTATTCCTTGTTTCGTCTTTGAAGATGTATCTAAGGAAATAATAACTGAAATAGAATTAAGAAAAAAAGAAGATTATAGAGAAGGCTTGCTTAATGCTGAAGAAGATATTTTAGAAATAATGAAGGAAAAAAGAGATGTGCTAAACTTGATATTCGTTTTTTACAAAACAAAGCAACAATATTTTGATATTATAAGGTATGTGGAAGAGGTTCCACCCTCTTGGATAAAACGAATTTATGATATTTTTCGCAACATTAGCAGGAGAAGTGTTTTTGAAGAAGAACAATTAAAAATCATCTTAGGCGAAAAATGGTCCGGAAACTTTAGAGAAGGTAGAGGCATGTGGAATGGCAAGATACTTTCGCGACTTAATTTAGCGGGGATGATTGGAGATTTCTTTTTTCATAAGGAAAATGATAGAAAAGTATTTGATAAATCCAGCTTGAATATTTTAGGAGATGTATTGGAAGCAAAACAGATAGACCGGGGCTATTTTATCAAACATCTAATCGAAGCTATCAGGGAAGAACATGGAAGGGGAAATGAGTGGAACGAAAAATTGCTTTCCCTTAAATCTTTGTATTTGTTTAGTTTTCTTTTAGAATTAAATCTGCTATTTTCTAAACAATTTAAAATCCAAAAATTTAGAGAGGTGAGAAGTATGAAAAAAGAAAAAATAAAAGAGGTTGAAATAGTGGAAAACTTCTTTAAGGAATTTTCAAAAGCCTTTGATAGTCCGGATAAGAGAGCCGCCTTCTTGGAAGGAGTTCTAACAAGTTTTCTTTTGGATGTGCAATATGCAAAAAGAAAAGATACACCATTTAGAAAAAAATTGCATGGATTGAAATTAAATGAGAGGCTCCTAAAAAGATTACTCCCGGAAATAATAGCAAAATTGAGGCAATATGATACAGGTTATCCTTGGTTGGAAACCATGGTCTCCAAATATTTCGTCGAAGCTGATGAAAGTGGTTGGATTATTTCTAATGATGAAATAAGCTATTATTTTACCATAGGATTAAATTTTGGTAGAATATTCAAAGGAGGTGAATAAAATGAACGATGTTATAAAGAATAGATCCGAAATTTTGTTTTTGTATGATGTAACAGATGCAAACCCAAACGGAGACCCAATGGAAGAAAATAGACCAAGGATTGATGAAGAAACTAAAATCAACATAGTAACTGATGTACGCTTAAAGAGAACAGTAAGAGATTATCTTAGAGATTTTAGGGAGCAAGATATTTTCATTCAGGCTGAAAAAGTGATTGAGAAAGGTACAGAACTTATTAAGGCAAGGGGAACAAAATTAATAGAAGAAATGAGGGAGGTGCTATTAGAGGATATGATAGAGAACAGTAAAGTGAGAAAAAAAATTATAGAAAAAATTGATGAAATCATAGAAAGCGAAGGCAAAGAAGAAAAATTCCATGAAATTATAAAGAATTCTATGAGTGAGGAGAAAGATGCATTCAAAAAATTCAAAGAAATTATAGGAGTTATAGAAAAACTGGATGAGATCCTTGGAGAGGGAAGTAAGGTGAATAGACAAGAGATATTTTATAAATCTCTTGGCGATAAAGTGGATGAGAAAAGAAAAAAAGAATTATTCGAGAGATTTGAGAAAATAAGAACAAAAAAGCTTAGAGAAAAATTATTTGATAAATTTATTGACCTAAGGCTTTTTGGTGCGACCTTAGCAGTTGCAAACATTAATGTCCGAGAAACAGGACCTGTACAATTTAAGTTCGGAAGATCCTTGCATAGAGTAGATGTAAATTTCTACAAAGGATCAATTACGATGCCGGTAGAACCTGGTCAGGGTTTCAAGAAAGGAAAAAAACAAGCAGAATTTTCCGAGGAGTATAAGTTACCGTATTCGTTAATATGCTTTTACGGGATTGTAAATGAGAATGCAGCAAAAAATACGGGCTTGTCAGAAAATGATATAAAATTGCTTTTAGACGGTATTTGGAACGGAACCAAAAACTTGATAACAAGATCAAAAATAGGTCAAATGCCTAGATTCCTGTTAAGGATAGTATATAAAGAAAAAATTATCATATTGGGGACTTAGATAAATTGATTACGCTCAAAAGTAGGGATGGCGATGACCTTGATGAAGAAGAGCAAGAAAAATTAAGGGATATATCAGAAGTAAAAATAGACATTTCAAAATTAATAAATGTTCTGAGTTATAACCAAGATAAGATAGAGAGAATAGAATTTAAAGCTGATAAAAGAGTAACATTCATGATTAATGGATCGACCTTAACAAGTGATCAACTACAAAATGAACTTATCAAAGAAGTTGGCTTACAAGATAACCGAATAATTGAGCTAGAGTTGGAAAAATATGAAGAATGAGATAATAGTATTCGATATTTGGGGTGATTTCGCACATTTTAGAAGGTTTGAAACTACAACATCTCCACTCACTTATCCTTTTCCAACAGGAACAGTAATAGCAGGTCTTCTAGCAGCAATAGCAGGTCTGCCGAGAGACTCATATTATTCTTTATTTTCCAGAGATAATATTGAATATTCTATTAGAATTCTAAACCCTATAAAGAAAATTGTTATTCCTTTAAATATAATGAAAACAGATAGTCCAAATTGGTTTTTTCTATGGAAGCTTAAAGATCCAAGGGCTCCCACACCATATGAATTTGTTAAGAATCCCAAATACAGAATTTACCTACGATTTAAAAATCCGTCTCTGGAAAAAGTATATGAGAAATTAAAAAAACTTTTAAAAAACCATCAAACAATTTATACACTTTATCTTGGAATTACTGAATTGATAGCCAATTTCGAGTTTATTGGTGAATTTACAATGGTTCCTATATCAGTTAAAGATGAGATTAAAAATCTACATAGTATTGCTAGAATAGACAAGATTAAAATATTTCCAGAAGAGGGAAAAAGGTACGGTAGAGAAACTATTCCACTTTACATGGGCAGTAATAGGAAAGTTCTCGAGTATTGCAATGTTATCTACGAAGTAAATGGTAAACCATTAAAAATTCAAAATGGTGTGATCCATCAAGTTGAAAATGAGCATGTCCTGTTCCTTTAAATTGAAATCGCATCCAGACAAATTATTAAAAGAGCATTTAGAATATGTAGGAAAATTATCTAAAAATATAGTTGAAGCAAAAACGATAAATTTTAAAGAGACTTTTGCTAAGATTGCATATCTGGTAGGGATAACACACGATTTTGGCAAAGCTACTACTTATTTCCAAAAATGGTTGGAAAATGGAGAAAGAACTCAATATGCCCAACATGGCTTTCTATCAAGTTTAGTCGGGTATTTAGTTGTTAGGGATTTTCTATTAAATATCCAGAAATTAGATGAATTTTGGTATTTGCCCGGGGTAGCGTGGATCGTGATAAATAAACACCACGGAAATTTGAGAGATATCTTGAATGAAGAAGTAAAGAAACTGAAAGATCAAAATGAGTTAGAGATAATAAAAGAACAGTTGAATGATATATTTTCTAATAATTTGACTGAGGTTGTTAAAATCTACAATTCATTAGGTTATTCAGATATATCAAAAATACTAAGCGAGATTAAGAATTTAGAAAATCTAACACAACAAATACGAAAAGATATTAAGAAAATTTGTAAAAATGGTTTCACAGACAATGACTTGAAATACTATTTTCTAATCCTCTTTTTTTACTCAGTACTACTTGATGCGGACAAATTAGATGCTTCTGGAAGAAGGAATCTCCCTAAAAGAGAGAATATACCAAGCGATATCGTTGATGAGTACAAGAAAAAGAGGTTTAGGAAGCCTAAGACGAAAGTGGATATTATACGAGAAAAAGCTTACAATGAAGTTAGTGCAAAAGTTAGTGATATTGATCTAATTAATGAAAGAATCCTCTCAATAAACTTGCCTACAGGATGTGGTAAAACTTTAATTGGTTTATCATTTGCTCTTAAATTAAGGGAAAGAATAAAAGAGACTTTCAGTTTCACCCCTAAGATCATTTATTCTTTGCCATTCCTCAGCATTATCGATCAAAATGCTAAAATTATTGAAGACATTTTGAAGCTTAGATACGGGGAAATTACCTCCAACTTGCTTTTAATTCATCACCATCTTGCGGATATAAAATATAAGGAAATCAAAGATGGTGAATTAAATATTGAAGAACCCAATAGGTCTCTATTGCTTACAGAAGGTTGGCACTCGGAAATAGTAATAACCACATTCATTCAGCTATTTCATAGTTTAATTACGAATAAAAACCGAGCTGCGAGAAAATTCCACAACATCACCAACTCCATACTTATTCTCGATGAAGTTCAGTCTATTCCACATAAATATTGGCTATTGATTAACGAGGTTCTAAAACATTTAGCACACGATTTTAATTGTTGGATAATTTTGATGACTGCTACTAGGCCACTCATTTTTGGAGATAAGGAGATTAAAGAGCTAGTAGCAAATCCTGAAGAGTATTTTAACGCTTTTAATAGGGTTGTTTTTAATTTTGACCTGAGGACTAAAGATTTTGATGAGTTTAAACAGGAAATCTTGAATAAAATATTATACAGTGATAAGAATATACTAATTGTTTTAAATACTATAAATTCTTGTAAGGAACTATATGAATTCTTAAAAAAGGAGCTTGCCTTATTTTATGAAATAGACAGAAAAGATGTCAATATCGATGAAGATGGAATTGCTAATTTTCCTGATTTGGATTTAATTAACTTATCAACACACATTCTTCCAAGTTATCGACTAAGAAGAATAAATAGAATCAAAAATTGGAACAGCAGTAATAGCAAGAGAAGGAGGAAGATAATAGTAACCACTCAATTGATCGAGGCAGGAGTCGATATTAGTGTAGATATCATTTATAGAGATTTTGCTCCATTAGACTGCTTAATCCAAACTGCTGGTCGGTGTAATAGGAACAATGAAAGTGATAAAGGTTATGTTAATATTGTCATTTTGAAGGATGAAAAACAGGAATTTTACAAATACATTTATGACTCTACGCTTATAGACGCTACGAGAGGTGTTATTGAGAAACTCAATGGAATGATTGAAGAAAAAGATTTCATCTTAAGTTCGATTGGTGAATATTATGAATTTGTGCTAAAATGGGGTTCTGGGAGAAAACACAAAGAATCTAAAGATATCTTAAAATCAATTGTTAAGTTGGATTTCTCTAAAACCGCTGAATTTGATTTAATTCAGGAAAAATTACCTACGGTATCTTTATTTGTTGAAATTGATGACACAGCAGAGGAAATTAGAAAGAAAATGGAAGAAATATTCAATAGCAAAAAAGGTTTTGAACGAAAATTGGAGATACTACAAATAAGAAAAGAAATAAACAACTATACAATTCAAGTACGATACTCCAAAAAAATAGAGGATGTAATATTTAATCTAAACCCGATTGATGATTTGGAATATTATAGATATATTAAAAAGAGTGAGCTAAGTAAATACTACGAGATAGATGCAGGCTTGAGGTTGGGAGAGGATTACTTGAAGTTTATCATAATATAAGTGATCAAGTTATAGAATCGGTAAAATTAATTTTATCTCTCTTATATGCTTTTTCTTATGATAAAATAGCATAAAACTCTAAATTTCATTTAACTCCAATTTTCCTTTCTTTTTTCTTTTCTCATAATCTTGGATAAGTTTCCTTTTATTTGAAAATCTTTTTCTCATCTTCTGCTTCTGTTTCGGCTACGATGGTGGCTAATTCAAAATCAAATTTTAGGATAATTTGAATTAACTTACCACCTCCAAGTTACTTGGCATAGTAACCAAAGCCACAATACTCATATATCTTTTCATCTTTCAATTCATGGCATATGAAATATTTGAAATAAAAAAGGAAGATGAGAGCATAATTGAAGAAGTGAAAAAAGATGATTTGGTTATGCGTCAAAGTATATGGACGAGGGATGCAAAGTCGCTGGGCAAAGAAGGTAATACCGTTTTTTTAAAAATTGAAGGAAGTGAGGAAGCATTGAAGAAAGCGGAGCAATTGCTGGGCGAGAAAGCAAGAAAGCTCGAAGGCGAGGAAAAAGAAGAAATAAATAAAAAATTTGTAGGAGACGAGGAGGCAGCCAGCGAGGGCATGGGCTTTATATTTGGCTAGACCTCATCGAATAAAAATGGTTGCAAGGCTTTCATCCTTTCATCCCATTCCTCTTTTTCTGGATATAATATTCGAAGTGTGGCTGCCACGCTGCTGAGCAAAGAATTTCCGTCTTGGGGCGTGAAGCAAAAGCCGAAGACTTCATTATCATTCCTCACCCTTATCGTCGGAACAACAACGACTGTTTGATTCAAAATCCTGCCATAGTGGCCGTGGTCTCTTCCAAAAGAGAAAACAAGGCTGGAAAGCTTTTTGTACGTTATTGCCACTCTTGGATTGCTCGTGAATCTTTCAAGCACTTCCTCCTCGTCGATCTTATCTTTGACTTTTATATCGAACCATATCGAATGCATGTATTGCGTATTTATTTTTAACGAGGAAGAATAAACATCTAAATCATAGCCAAGTGTGTTGTAGAGATGCCATACATCTCTCGCATGATGCGTCCCAAATTTTTTATCTTTATGCTCATCCACATATGGGGCTGGAATGAAATCACTTTCCTGCGATATGTCTGTGGCTCGCCTTATGCAAACAAATCTTCCTGAAACAAAATCATTTTTTTCTCCATTTACAAATCCAATGCTTTTTATTGCAACAGCAATGTTATGCGTGTTGCAGCTCACAATGTGGATATACTTATCTTCTTTTGTTATTGCATCATCGTTTATGCCCAGTGCGTAAGGCTTTCCAAATCCAAATTCTGAACCTTGAGCAAGAAATCCTTTTACTTTATCCTCATATTTTTTATAATATCTCTCCTTGTTCTGCAACCCAATCTTTTTGGGTGTGCAATCTATGACGACGCTTGCCCTTGCTATGGCTTCTTCAGCCTCATACATTGGCTCTATTCCAAGCTCTCTGAATTCCTGCATCTTTTCCTTTGCAACAGCAATGTTTGCTCCTCTTTTAATCAATCCCTTAACTTTCGCCCTATCTGTCAAAACAGGGCTGTGCTTATAGAATGTCACCTCATCTATTCCAAGCTCATTTTTCAAATCGGCAAGCAAACCAATCAATGGCTCTCCTATGGTGCCGGTTCCAACAACATGGACTATATTCATGGGAAAGTAATGGCTAACCTCTTTTAAATTTTATCAATGCCTCCACAACGGGCAGGCTGCGACCCATCAAAAATCTCTCAAGCGAGCCACCGCCGGTCGAAACATAGCTGAATTTTTCAGCAAGGCGTAGCTTATTTATCGCCGCCACCGTGTGCCCGCCGCCTGCTATGGAGAATGCTTCGCTTCCTGCTATCGCCTCCAGTATTTCCTTTGTTCCTCTTGCAAATCTCTCCTCCTCAAACACTCCCATTGGTCCAGATATGAGTATGGAAGCAGCATTCTTTATCTCCTCTTTGAAAATATCTATTGTTTTGCTTCCTATATCCTTGCCAGGTTTTCTTGCTTCCTCAACATCAAGCTCGCCATTTTCATAAACCATATCAACGGGAAGAATGACTTTACCTCCATATTTTTCCATTATTTCTTTTATCTCTCCATCTGCTTCGAAATCAATTTTTTTCATCGCTCCAAGAAAAGCATTTGCAGGCATTCCGCCGAGCAATATTTTATCCGCTATTCCTTTCTCGAGCAGATTTTTTATTACCTCTATGGAATTCTCATATTTTCCCCCACCAAATATGAATATGCGAGGCCGCTCTGCAGATTTCATCATCTTATCAAGATTTTTTAATTCCGCTTCCATCAAACGGCCGGCAAATGATGGAAGAACAGGAATAAATCCAACCATCGAACAATGACTTCTGTGGGCTGCTGCGAAAGCATCGTTGATGAAAGCGCTGGCATACCCAGAAAGCTTTTTCACCATCTCCGCCCTTGCATGCTCCTCTGGTGGCAGCTTCTTCATTTCCTCCTCGCATTTTCTAACATTGTCAAGCAATATGACCTCGCCATTCCTCGCTTCCTCAATTTCTTCAATGGCTTTGCTTCCATATACATCATCCACAAATTTTACTTCTCTGTTCATCAATCTGCTGAGCTCTTTTGCATGCTTTTCCAAGCTGGTAAAATCCCATTTTCCTGGTCTTCCCTGATGAGCCAAAATAATAACCTTTGCATTTTTTTCAACAAGCTCTTCTATTGTTGGAATGCATCGCCTTATGCGCCAGTTATCCATTATCTCTAGCGTTGAGGGATCAAGAGGTGAGTTAATATCAACTCTCAAAATAACACTTTTATTTCCAAAATCGAATTCATCCATTGTTGGAATCATGATTGGAGATGCGAAATCGAAATATATAATTTTACCCGACAACATCTATGGCGTAGAGGTTATTCGTGGCTATGCTCCATTCATATATTCTTTCGTTGTTGCTCTCTCCTGTGGCATAACCTCCAATTGGAAGGCAGCCAAGATAAAATGATGAAAGCATGTCTGCAACGATCCAGTAGCCAAGCTTATCCTCAAACAATGCATAGCTGAGCTTTGCATGATAATATGAATCTATGCTATCGAGAATGCTCAGATCTTTGCCAATATATATGGCGGCGAATGCATGATTATCTGTCATATATATGCGGGCTGTGCCGCCTTTCGCCATCGTCATGGCTGCCATTGTCATTGCAAATTCTTCACAATCGCCGCCGTTAAGCAATGCCACCGAAGGGCTATTCCATATGTCCTTGCCGTCGGTGTCGTTAACATATTTCATGTTGTCTTTTATGTAATCGAATATTGCACATACCTTTGCAATGTTGTAGCCATATCCATATCCGCTTGAAGCAATGTTTGCTCTTTGCTTCACTATATTATCGTAGGGATCAACGAGCTTCTTTATTTTATCAAAATAAACATAATAGTTTTTGTGGAATTTGTAATTCGTTGCCTCGCTATATTCATCGATGCTTATCTCATATTCCTGCGTGTATTTGCATCCATAGTCATACCATCTTCTTGAGGCAGCCATGAAATATACACCTATTTTGTATCGATAGCTTCCAGGATAAGAAACTTTGAATGAAGCAATGAAGCTTTTCCTCTCTCCTATGCCGATCTCCTTTCCCTCACTTCCATCCCATTGCTTAAATGTTTTTCCATCTATCTCTATTGCTATATTGTAAACGAATAGCTTTGTATCGCCATTATTTTTTATAGTTATTTCCAGAGCATTCCAGTAATTTGGATACAAATTGCGGGGTATCGTTATATTCAGCTCATAGCTGTAGCCAGGGGGAATTATGGCAGCATCTTTTGGCTTTTCCTGCCATTCAACATGATATGGCGCTGGAGCCACAACATCGCTTTCATCAAATCCATGTCTGTATGGTGTGGTTAAGCAGCCAGCCATTAATATTGCCACGAGAATCAGGAATTTAGTTCTCATATATCTCACAATTCACGCAATTTGGCGCCCTCTCGCCTTTCAATGCTGCGATAACATTTTTGGCTACCATTTCCGCCATCTTTGTTCTTGTTTCAAGAGATGCAGAGCCAATGTGAGGCGTGAGAACAACATTCTTCAATTTAGCCAGTCCTTCATGCACTTTCGGCTCATTCTCGAAAACATCGAGGGCGGCGCCCGCGATGACGCCGTTTTTCAACGCCTTATATAATGCTTCCTCGTCGATGCACTTTCCTCTTGCAGTGTTTATTAGATATGCTGTTCGCTTCATTTTATTCAATTCTTCCCATCCGATCATATGATATGTTTCTTCTGTTAATGGAACATGCAATGAAATGAAGTCTGCTTGGCGGAGCAATTCATCAAAGCCAACATATTTTGCATTGCATTCTCTTTCAATTTCCTCGTTTCGATGGCGGCTGTAATATATCACATTCATGTTGAAGCCAATAGCTCGCCTTGCAACAGCTCTTCCTATGCGACCTGCTCCTATTATACCCAAGGTCTTGTCATAAACATCGCCGCCAAGCATTAGCAGAGGAGCCCATCCCTTGAATTTTCCTTGCCTCATGAACTCATCACCCTCGCATATACGCCTTGCTATTGAAAGCATCAAAGCCCATGTTAAATCAGCCACTGTTTCTGTAAGCACGCCTGGAGTATTTGTTACAACTATGCCTTTCTTTGTTGCATATTCTACATCTATGTTATCATAGCCGACAGCATAATTTGCTATTATTTTTAATGAAGGTGAGGCATCCATAACTTCTCTGTCTATCGGGTCAGTGAGCAGACAAATCAGAGCATCCTTTCCTTTTATGCCAGCAATAATTTCTTCCTTGCTTGGAGGAGCATCGCCTTCATATATTTCCAGATCATGCTCTTTTTCGAGCATTTTTATTGCTATGTCGGGCAGGCGACGAGTCATAAATATGGATGCCATGTTGTTATATCATTGCCTTTTATATAAAAAATGGTGCAATTGTGAAATATCCTATGTTTTGCTTTTTCATTACAGCAGTCCATACAATATTATTGCTATAATCATAACAATTATGGCTGGGGGGACAATAATCCTGTAAAACTTTCCAAAATTTGGTTTGAAATAGTCATATGTTACCGCTATACATAGATGCAATGGAGAGAGAAGGTAGCCGAAGAAAGAAGATATGAACATTATTATGACAAGATTTATATCCATGATGGAAGAGAACATTGGATAGAGTATTGCTATTGCCGCCATGTTATGAGCGGTCAGGATTCCGATGACAAATGAAACAAGAGGTATTAAAATCAGGACGGGAAGGAAGGAAAGATATGAAGATATATCTGAGGTTATTCCGGTTGCATTTATTATATTCTTGAAAAACATTATTCCAAAGATTGCCAGAGCGAGGCTCAAATCAATGCTTTTTTTGAATTCAATTTTTCCAGCCATTTTCGCAGCCACAGCCAATCCGACGGGAATAGCAATCAAATAGGAAATGTAGGTAGCGATTTCCCTCGAAAAATATTTTGCGAGAAGGATGGAAAGAGGAACTGCAATTGCAACTGGAAGAAAAATCGGAATCAAACCAATCAAGCTGCCGCTGCCGCCTCCCTTTGCCTTCCTTCCTCCATATTTATAAACAAAAATGTAGCCCATGGCGAAGCTTATGATGAAAAGAGGAATTTGATATAAAATCAGTGTATAAATATCGATGCCGGACAATCCAGCGAGAACAATCAAAGTGGTTGAGAGGGGATAAACCATGAAGCCAATGTGACGATACCATAAATTGATGCTCATCTGCAGCTCCCTACTCATTTTTATGGCATCTCCCTGCCTTTTGACAATAGGGGCAGAAAGCAGGGCGCCACCTGGCACAGGCAGCAAGCCAAGTATGGAGGGCATTGCAATGAGGATGCCGCGAGGCGACAGCTTCCTTTCAAAAGTTTTTATTATTTCCTGAATGAGTCCACCTTTTTCAAGCAATGAGGCAAGCATCTTTATCAAAACAACGATTATCATCAGGGCTATTACTTTAAAATCTGTAATTGTTTGTAAAAATACGGCTGGCATTTTTGATGGAATTGAAAGAGATAAAAGCATCGCCCCCGCTATCATCGCCACCCCAAAATTCTTTTTGTTTGCTATGAGGAATACAATAATTGAAAAACTCGCTATAAACAAAAGTAAAGCTATAATATTCATTTAATCATCCTTTTCTTTCCTCTTCCAAGCAGAACAACCCTTGAATCAGCTCTTTCATCCTCTATTTCATATCCTGTAAGCTCTGCTAGGCGGGAGGCAAATTTTTTTATTTCATCATGGCTTGGCATGTTCTCCATGGTTAGGCGCTCTCTTGAATAACCAACATATACATACCCCTTTGGCTCAACAAACCATGGCTCGGCTTTTTCAATGAGTTTTGCATACTGCTCCTCGTATCCCAGATTCCATCCTTTGACGAGAGTGTGGCGTATAACAGTTCTTGTATTCAATGAAGGAAGCAATTCAAGAGTTTTATTAATGCGTTCCCATCCATGCTTTATTAGAGGATTATTCAACTTCTGGTATATCTCTTCATTTGGGGCGGTTATGCTTACATATAGCTGCGTCGGCAACGTATCCATTTTTTCCAGAACTTCTGGCATTGTTCCATTTGTTACAAGGAAAGTTGTCATTCCACGCTTATGACATTCTTCAAAAAATTGATCCAGATAAGGATATAAAGTTGGCTCTCCTATCAAAGAGCATGCAACATGTTTAGGTTGCAGAGCTTCTTCCCATTTTTTTATGTCCACTCGAGCATCTCCCTTATATCCGCTCAGCAATCTCTTTTGAGCTTTTATGCTTTCCTCGCATATGTAGCTCGGCTCATCTGCCATATCTTTTGGAAAAGCTGCAAGAGGAAAAGCCTGATAGCGCCAGCAGTAAAGGCAGCGCTGATTGCAATGAAATGCAGTTGGCGTCATCTGAAGACAGCGATGGCTTTCTATTCCATAAAATGTATGTTTGTAGCATTGTCTTCCATAAAGCAAAGACTGGCGTAACCAATGACATGGCTTTACCGCTGAATGTCTTCCAACGATGGCATAGCCCTGCTTACGCAGAATCTTCTTTTCTTCTTCCAATTCCACGAGATGTAAAATAATAAATATTTATATATTTACTCTTATATACGCATATGAGAGGAAGGCGCCGATGTCGGCGATGGGTGGAGATACTCCCCCGCGTCACATCATTTTATCCCAACGCTGCTCATGCAGGCATCGTTATTCTTAGAATTGAGGAGCTCGAAGCCATACGCCTCGTCGACTTCCTCGGCTTG
>JAGGWA010000018.1 GCA_021157745.1 Thermoplasmata archaeon | reverse complement strand
TGGCAACTGTTACTATAAAAATTAAAGATTATTATGGCAAAGCTACATCCGTTGCCTCAGCATAAAGTTATTGCTATTTTAAAGAAAAATGGCTTTAAAGAAGTAAGGGTAAGAAAACATATAACCATGAAAAAGAAAGTCAATGGAAAAATCTTAACAACTTGGATTCCAAAACATAATGAAGTTACGGTATTCGTTATAAAGTACATCGGTAAAGCAAACTGGGAAAACAATAGATGAATTTTACGAGAAATAAGAATCTCTTTTCCGCCAAATCATACCAAAATAAAATATATTGTTGCGGGATTATCATCCAATGGATTATGAGAAGCTTGGCTTCAAAGCTGGCCTCGAGATACATCAGCAGCTCGCTACCCACAAACTATTCTGCAATTGCAATTCGGAGCTGGAAGAAAATGAAAAACTTCGCTTTGCTTTTTCGCGCCGCCTCCGTCCTGTGCAGAGCGAGCGAGGGGATGTTGACAGAGCTGCCATAGAGGAAGCAAAGCGGGGAAAAAAATTTTTGTATTATGCTGGCGAGAATGCATGCCTTGTGGAAGCTGATGAAGAGCCGCCGCATGCTGCAAATGAAGAGGCAATAGATGCTGCAATAATGCTTTCTTTGCTGCTGAATGCGGACTTGGTTGATGAGATTCATTTCATGAGAAAAATCGTTATAGATGGCTCCAATACAACTGGTTTTCAAAGAACTGCTTTGATTGCTTTAAATGGCAACATAGATGGAATCGGAATCGAAACGATATGCTTGGAAGAAGATGCTGCAAGGAAAATTGGAGAGAAAGGAAATGAGATAGAATACGCCCTGGACAGGCTTGGCATACCTCTCATTGAAATTGCCACAGCTCCAGATATAAAATCGCCAAAGCAGGCAATGGAAATTGCATTGAAAATTGGAATGCTGCTTAGAGCAACAAAAAGAGTTAAGCGTGGCATAGGAACAATAAGACAGGATTTGAATGTTTCAATAAGAGAAGGAGCAAGAGTGGAAATAAAAGGTGTGCAAGAATTAAAGGATATTCCAAAAATTCTTGAAAATGAAGTCAAAAGACAAATTGAGTTAATCGAAGTTGCAAAAGAATTGAAGAGAAGGAAAGCAAAGGAATTTAAGGAAGAGATAAAAAATGTTGAAATCATTTTTGGAAAAACAAAATCCAAATTTTTGCAAAAAAATAAGCCAATTTTGGCATGTCGCCTCCCAAAATTCAAAGGGTTGCTTGGAGGGATAAAATACAAGGAGTATCGCCTTGGAAAAGAGCTTGCAATGTATGCAAAGAGCAGAGGCGGAGGCATAATGCATTCAGATGAGCTGCCAAACTATGGAATAAGCATTGAAGAAGTTGAAAATCTAAGAAAATTCCTCAATTGTGGCAATGAAGATGCTTTCATAATATCTGCTGGAAAAAATGCAATGGAAGCGATAAAAATTGCAGTGGAAAGAGCAAGAATGGCTTTGAAAGGAGTGCCAGAAGAAGTTAGAAAAGCCATGCCAGATGGTAGCACATCATATATGCGTCCTCTGCCGGGGGCGGCGCGCATGTATCCTGAGACAGATGTTCCGCCAATCAGGATAGACAGGCGTAGAATAAATAAAATTAAGGCAATGATTCCAGAAATGCCAGAAGAGAAGATGAGGAGGATGGTGGAGCAATACGGGCTTAGTATGGAAGAGGCAAGGCAGCTCGTTTATTCTGGTAGAGATGAGCTGTTTGAGGAGATGGCTGCCAAATATGGATATGAAAAGGTTGTTGCAAGAATTTTGCTCAATGTGCTTTCAGAAATGGAAAAGGAAGGCTATGATGTGAATGAAGCCATAGCCAGGCTGGATGATGTCATGCACGGATTGAAAAACGGTATGTATGCAAAAGAGGCCATAGATGTTTTGCTTCGCTATCTTTCAAAAAACAAAGTTAGTATCGAGGAAGCAATTGAAAAATGTGGAATAAAAGCCATGAGCATGGATGAATTAAAAGAAATTGTAAAAAGGATTGTTAATGAAAAGAAAGATTTGATAAAGGAAAGGAAGGAAAGGGCGATATCGCCATTGATGGGCATACTCATGAAGGAGCTAAGAGGCAAGGCAGATGGGGCATTGATAAATAAATTGCTTAAGGAAGAGGTTAAAAGAATTTTAAAGATTTAATCCCTCTGGAGAATCACTAAAAATTCACCTGTGGTTCTTGCATCTTTATTTCCTGTTGCTGGATTGCTCCTATACGAAAATAGCCTTCTTGCTATGATGGTATCAACCAAAGTTATCCTATGTTTCCAACCTAAAGAAACAAAATGTTCTATAAATATTCTATCTATGGGCACAGGTCGCCCTTCCATACTAGATCTTCCTACAAACAGAAATAGATAAGAATTGATATCCTCTTGCAATCTGGACAATGCTCTCCCAACCCCCCAAAAATATCTTTCGAATATTCTGCGGAGATGGGGTTTTTTAATATCTTGTTTAAAATCATGATATATAGCGGAATTAATGTAAAAAGGTTCTATCTTTCTATAAGGGATTTCAAGTTTTCTTAAATTCCTGATAAATTTTTCTGAATATCCCAACCAGTATAAGTCCAATTTTGCTTGCCTTATGTATTCCTGTGACTGTAAATAGGGAGGAGAAGTAATCAGTATATCTTTCTTTTCATTTAATTCCTCCTTTAACGAATCTATTCCTTCTTTTATGATAGCATTAACTTTTTTTGGATGAAGAGACCAAAACTCTTTCAATCTTTGAAGAAGTTCTTTTATTTCTTGATACAACATCTGATAAAATATTGCTTTCCAGTTTTTCTTTAGAAGACTATGAACGCGATTGACAGATTTTGGAGATTTGGATAATTTTTGCCTTTGCATGTCATCATAAGAAAAATAACGGGAAATTTTAAGTAGAGGAATGGTTAGAAGTGTTTTTAAGTAATCATCCTGCAGAGAATGGTAATAACCCCATACATGAAATAAAAAATCATGAAAATCCTCGTGATACCAGTAAGAAAATCTCGACCATTTTGGAATAAAAATATCTTTAGATTCGTGCATTTCATTTATGATTTTAGTAATAGACACTTGCCTGAGCTCTAGTGTAGCCGATTTATGCAAAATCTTTAGCAAAGGGTTAAGATCCCACAACTCATAATCGTATCCATATATTCTAGATACAATGCCAACTGTGCCATACCCAGCAAAAGGATCAAAAATCTTCATATAGGGACGAGCATAATTCTCTAACACATAAGCCACTACATGGGGAATGAATTTAGCAGGGTAGTTATAAAGTCCATATGTAGCATATGTTGTAGAAGGAATGTTTATCTCTCTTCTAAAAAGTATCTTTTTTTCCTTATTTCTTACATCAACTTCTGGTTCTCCCAACATTTTTATTCTCTCTTACGGATTCTATCTAAACCCTCTTTTATTAACTTTTCGGCAAGCTCGCTTATTTTTATCCCAAGTTTTGCCGCCTCAATTTTTAAATTTCTATGCAACTCTGAATCGATATTAAGCGTGGCTTTACTTTTTCCCATATTATGGGAATCAAATAACACTATTTATGTTTTTCACTTTTTTATTTTTTAACTATTTCACTATTTTATTAATTTTTTCAAAAATATTAAAAAATATTTGCGGTGTTTAAAAGGGATGGAGAGAAAAAGGAATTCAAAAGAAGAAAGAGGTAGACAAGCATCAATTGAGGGATTTGCTCATGAACATATTGTAGTAGGAATATTGATGAAAAAATATCAAAATGTATCATTGGTGGATTTGCCTCTTTCCCCGTATGACATAATAATTGTGTTAAAAAGAGGAAGTGAAGAAGAAATAATCAGAGCACAAGTTAAAACAGCAAGAAAATCTATAAGTTTTACAGGTGGCAGTAGAGGAGGAGTGGATAGACTTTATTTATCTGGCGTAAAAACTTATGTGCATTCAACTAAAACAGCAGATGTGATAATTGGAATTCACCCCCTTTCAAATGATTCCTATGAACTATATTTTGTCCCCACAATATTGGTAGAAGAACTTAAACAAAAGAGTATTTCTCTTAGAAAAATACAAGCGTTGAAATATAATTATGATTTGCTCGAAAAGTGCAAAAATCGGGAATATGTTATAAAAAAATGTAGGGAATACGGAATTTTGAAAACATGACACGCGAGAAATAAATTTAAGCAATGGAGCATATCCAATTATGAAAATTTTGATAACGGGATGCAACGGCTTAATAGGAAAAATTTTGATGAGTGGCTTGGAAGAGCATGAATTGTATGGCATAGATATAAAAGAAAGCGATGATAAAAGATGTTATAAGGCGGATATATCAAATTTTGAAGAGTTGAAAGAAACAATGGAAAAGATAGGAAGAGTTGATATGATAATTCATTTGGCTGCTGATAAAAGAGTAGATGCTCCATGGGAATCCATTCTTAAAAATAATATCATTGGCACCCGCAACATATATGAGATTGCTCGCATATATAAAATTCCAAAAGTGATTTTCGCAAGTTCAAATCATGTTACTGGAGGATATGAGAAAATAGAAGGAATATATGATGGCATGATAAAAATAATGCCATCTTTGCATATAAGGCCGGACAGCTACTACGCAACGAGCAAGGCATTTGGCGAAGCTATAGCGAGGCAATTTTATGAACAATATGGGATAAAATCGATTTGTTTGCGTCTTGGAAGCGTTCTTGAAGATGATGATCCAAGTAAAGAAAGGCGTCTTCTTTCAACATGGCTAAGCCATCGTGATTTGCTTCAACTTTTCAGGAAGAGTGTGGAAGCAAGCGTTGAATATGGCATATATTATGGAGTTTCAAACAATAGCCATCGTTTCTGGGATTTGAGCAATGCAAAAAAAGATTTGGGATACGAGCCAGTTGATGATGCAAGCAAGCTTGTAGAATGAATAAGGTAGACGTTGTGATGGTGGCTCTTGCCATCTTCTCCATCTTTCTTTTATCAATTGATTCCATAATGGAGTTGGATGAGAAAGAAAAGGAGGTAATTCATTTCATTGATGCATCAATTCTATTCATATTCTGGGTGGAATTTGGATTTAAATTATGGAAAGCAGAGAAAAAAGCAGAATTTG
>JAGGWA010000124.1 GCA_021157745.1 Thermoplasmata archaeon | reverse complement strand
CCATGAACTTTGTCTTTGGCTTCCTGAAAATTTCCTCTGGCTTTCCTATCTGAATTATTTTCCCTTCATTTATAACAGCTATTCTGTCTGCAAGAATCATGGCTTCCTCTCTCGAATGAGTAACATGGATGAAAGTTATTCCAAGCTTTCTGTTTATTTCTTTCATTTCCTCCATTATTTTTTGCCGTAGCATTTCATCGAGGGCAGCGAGGGGCTCATCAAGCAGCAATATTTTTGGTTGTATGGCAAGAGCTCTTGCAATCGCCACCCTCTGCTGTTCTCCTCCGCTAAGTCGCAATGGCTCTCTGTGCAATATGGACTGGATTCCAAGTAGCCTTGCATATTTTTTCACAATCTCTTCTATTTCATCTTCATCCATTTTATTTATTCTCAATCCATAAGCAATGTTATCATATACGCTCATGTTCGGAAAGAGCATGTAATCCTGATAAACAAAGCCAATTTTCCTCTCATATGGCGGCAATTCAGTAACATCTTTTCCATCAATGTAAATTTTGCCTTCATCCGGCTCATGAAAGCCAGCTATCAGCTCGAGCAAAAGGGTTTTTCCAGCTCCAGTAGGGCCGAGAATAACAAAATATTCTCCATCCTCAATCTCCAAGTTTACGCCATCGATAGCAAATCCATTCCATTTTTTCGCAAGCCCCTCAATCTTTATCATACAGGCGCCACCTCATTGCCCACAGGCGAAGCAATATGAATATGGCAATGCATATTAAAAGCAGGAGGGCGGCGGGCGCGGCAGCGTAGTCAACGCCTCTTTCCACATATTGTGAGTATATGTATGTTGGCGCCACCATGGGGAAATATGCTATTATTATGACTGCTCCGAACTCGCTTATGGAACGAGCCCATGCCATTATAGCTCCTATGACTATGCTTCTCATAGAAATTGGAAGCGTAGTTGTCATCACCGCTTTTAATCTGCTGGCTCCAAGGCTCATCGCTACATTTTCCATTCTTGGATCAACCCTTTCAAAACCCTCTCTTGCCTGATTTATGAAAAATGGGGCTGAAACGAAAAGCATGGCAAGTGTTACACCAAAAATTGTATCTGTCAATCGCAGCCCGAGATAGCTTAAAGGCTGTCCAAGCAATCCATGCCTTCCAAGAACAAGCAACAAAGCTATGCCTGCTACAGTATGAGGTATAACAACAGGCAGGTCAACAATGCTCTCAACAAAACTTTTTCCATAAAAATTCTTTCTTGCAAGCAAATATGCTAAAGGCGTGCCAAACGCCATGCTCAGCAAAGTTGCAAATAGTGCAGCTATAAAGCTTGTTGCTATCGCCGCCATAGCAGCTTTATCCGCCATAGCTTTTGCTATGCCATTGAAACCAACTTCTATGAATAAATTTACGATGGGAATGAAAAGAAAAGCAATTATAATGCCTGCCATCACCCATATCAGTATTTTTACGCCCTTCATCATTTCACATATTGTTTAATGGAAGGAGGTAATAAATCTTTATTGTCGCATCTTGCATCTATAACATTCAATCCACTTTCTTCAAGCAATTTTTTTCCATCCTCACTGAGCATAAATTGAAGGAATTTTATGGCAAGATTTTTGTGAGGTGCATTTTTTGGAATTGTAACTCCATATATTATTGGCTTCGCTTTCACAACTTTTCCGCTGTGCAATTCAACCTCTACACTATAATTTATTTTGTTTGATAAATCAATCTGGGATGGCAAATTCAAGAAACGCACTCCATGCTGACTTGCCACACTCTGATATATGAAAAGATAGTCTATTTCTCCCGTTTCAAGGGAAGCCATAAGTTCAACTTCCATTGGCCGTATCACGATTTTATCATTGGACTTCAATTGCATGCTATCTGGAATTTTTATGATATAACTTCCATTTTCATACTCGCTTACTACACCAACATTTTTTTCTATCAGTTCATCAAAAATTGAATCATTTTTATAATATAATTCTGCAAGTTGCAATAGCATCATGGAACGATAGCCGCAGGGATCCTTATTTGGATCAGAAAAACCAAATCTCACGCCCTTCCTATTCAAAATTTTATACCAGTTGCTCTCATTTATCTCGTTGCCATATCTGCTTTTCTCAGTATAAGCTATGACCATTCTATTGGTGGCAAATTCTATGCAGTAGTCTGCATAGTCTGGTTCCATCATTTTCTGGATAAGCTCATAATCGGCGCTTCCAACAACATCTGCTCTTTTTCCCAGCTCTGTAACTTTCCTTATTGTTTCAATGCTCCCAGCCGGAGATTGAAGCACATCTATACCATATCTTTTTTCAAATTCCTTTCCAACTTTTTCAAATGGTATCGAAAGACTTCCAGCATGAAATATCACAATCTTTTCCTTTTCATTTGAAAAGTGAAAATACATTGCTATGGAAATCAATGCTATGATTACAACAGCTATTGCAACCTTTTTTGATTTCATGCTGCTGTAATGTGCGAAAATTAAAAAATTTTAGCAATAAGTTTATATTGAGGCAGTAATAGCAATATGGGGGTTATTCTCTCAATAAATGTGAGTAAAAAGAAAGGGTGCAGGAAGAAAAGAGTGGAGAAGGCGAGAGTAAATGAATATGGAATAGAAGGCGATGCACACGCTGGAAAAGGGTTGCGCCAAATAAGTTTTTTAACTCTTGAGAGCATTGAAAAAATGCGTAAAAAAGGATACAACATTCAATATGGCGAGCTTGCAGAGAATATAACCCTTGGAGGAATTTCCCCTAAGGATATAAAAGTTGGAAAGAAACTGAAAATTGGAAAGGAAGTTATTGTTGAGATAACAAAGATAGGAAAGGATTGCAAAGAAGATTGCAGCCTATTCAAAGGACATTTTGAAGATTGCATGATGGCAAAGGAAGGATTTTTTGCAAAAGTTATAAGAGGGGGGGAAATAAAAATTGGAGATGCTGTTGAAATCACATGATGAGTAAAAAGATACTGCAAATAGCCATGCTTGCTATTCCGACGATGCTTCCAAATTTAATCCATTCTCTCGTCGTTATCTCATGTCCATATCTTTTTGACAACATCGTAGTTATAACGCCCGCCGACGAGCCTATGG